>CAZMNL010000031.1:0-15239 GCA_964567525.1 uncultured Anaerolineaceae bacterium | reverse complement strand
GATCTTGTGGCAGCAGTTTACCAGCACGATGGTCCTGATTCTGATCGCAGCGGCGGTGATTTCTGGCTTCCTGGGAAAACCGCTCGAAACGGTGGCCATCTCGGCGATTGTGCTGTTGTTTGCGATCCTGGGCTTCTTCCAGGAATACCGCGCCGAGCGCGCCATGGCGGCGCTCAAACAGTTAGCTGTGCCGCTGGTGCATGTACGGCGCGGCGGCACAGTCACCGAACACTCCGCGCGCGAGTTGGTACCGGGCGATATCGTGCTGGTTGAGGCCGGTTCGATCATCCCCGCCGACCTGCGACTGCTGGAAAGCGCGAATTTGCGCATTCAGGAAGCTGCCCTGACCGGGGAATCAGAGCCGGTCGAGAAGCACACTGCCGCGCTTGACGAACCGAATCTTTCGTTGGGCGACCGGCGCAACATGGCCTACATGGGCACAACCGTCACGTATGGACGCGGGGTAGGGATCGTTGTCAGCACCGGCATGAAAACCGAGTTGGGCCGCATCGCCCAACTCATCCAGGATGTCGAACACCAGGCGACACCGTTACAACGCCGGTTGGACCAGGTGGGTAAACTGCTGGCCGTGGTGGGCGTGATCATCGCCGCGCTGATCATGCTGATCGGCTTATTGCGCGGCGAAACGCTTAACGAAATGTTTCTCACAGCGGTGAGCGTGGCGGTTGCGGTTGTGCCGGAAGGTCTGCCCGCTGTTGTTACGGTGACGCTGGCATTAGGCGCGCAGCGGATGCTGCGGCGCAGCGCGTTGATCCGCAAGTTGCCCGCTGTCGAAACACTCGGATCGGTGACGGTGATCTGTTCCGACAAAACCGGTACGCTCACCGAAAACCGCATGACCGTGACCGTGATCGACGTGGCCGGGCACTACCTGCAACTGGTTGGTACGGCCAGGCACCCGGCCCCCGTGCTAACCGGGGTTGATCAATCTTCGCTGGACCTGCACAACCAGCCGGTTTCGGTAGGGTTGGTGCTGTCTGGTGGGGCGCTGTGCAACGATGCCTCGATGAAACCCGATCCGGAAACCGGGCGCTACCTGCCGGTGGGCGACCCGACCGAAGGTGCGCTGCTGGTCGCCGCATCCCAGGCCGGGCTGGATAAACCCGCGCTGGAACGCATTTTGCCGCGCGTGGCCGAACTGCCATTTGATTCAGAGCGCAAGCGCATGACCACCGTACACCGCCTGCCGGATGATCACACCGTGCTGCCGCAGTCATTGCACGCACTGCGCGCCCTGCCGGAGACGCACATAGCGATCACTAAGGGCGCGATTGACGGGTTGCTGGACATCTGCGACCGGGTATGGGTCAACGATCAAGCTGTGCCGTTGGATGCCGCGTGGCGCGACCGTATCCAGGTCGCCAACGACCAGATGGCGCAGAATGGGATGCGCGTGCTTGGCGTGGCGATCAGGCCGCTGGACGCGGCCCCTGCGCAGGCGACGATGGCGCTGGAACAAGACCTGGTCTTTGCCGGCATCCTGGGCATGATCGACCCGCCGCGCCCGGAAGTCAAAGCGGCGATTGCGACCTGCAAAACCGCCGGTATCCGCCCGCTGATGATCACGGGCGATCACCCGCTGACCGCGCGCTTCATCGCACATGATCTCGGCATCTCGGACAATGGGCGCGTGAAGACCGGTCAGGACCTGGACCGCATGACTCCGGACGAACTGGACGCCGTGATCGGCGAGGTATCGATATTCGCGCGCGTCACGCCCGAACACAAACTGCGCATCGTCGAAACGCTGCAAAAACAGGGCCAGGTGGTTGCCATGACCGGCGACGGCGTCAACGACTCGCCCGCGCTGAAAAAAGCCGATATCGGCGTGGCGATGGGCATCACCGGCACGGATGTTTCGAAGGAAGCCGCGCAGATGGTGCTGCTGGACGACAACTTCGCTACGATTGTCGCAGCCGTCGAAGAGGGACGTTCGATCTACGACAACCTGCGCCGGTTCGTCAAGTTCTCGATTGCGGGCAACCTGGGCAAGGTGATCGTGATGTTGTTTGCGCCGCTGGTGGGCATCTCGGTGGCGCTGCTGCCGCTGCAACTGCTGTGGCTGAATCTGCTCACGGATGGTTTGCTGGGCTTGGGGCTGGGCATGGAACCCGCCGACAAGCACACCATGCAGCGCCCGCCACGCCCGCGCCACGAAGGATTCTTAACCGCCGCGCTGCGCCGCCATATCGCCTGGATCGGCGCGCTGATCGGCTTGGTGGCGCTGGGGGTGGGCTATTTCTACTACGAAGCGGGTGACGCAAGCTGGCAGACGATGATCTTCACGACGCTGGCGTTCCTGCAAATCGGGCAGGCGTTGGCCTCGCGCTCGACCGAAGAATCACTATTCACGCTCGGTCTGCGCTCCAACCCGACCCTGCTCCTGATGGCCGTGATCGTGTTTGCGCTGCAAATGGTGGCGATCTACGTCCCGTTCTTCGATGACTTCTTCGGCGTGACGCCGCTTTCGGCGTTGGAGCTGCTGATCAGCGCGGGGCTGGGCAGCCTGGCCTTTTTCGCCATCGAGATCGAAAAGTGGCTGCTGCGCCGCCGAGCAGAACGCCCGGTAGCATAGCCTGGCCGTTACGGGTATGGGAACAACGCCAGCAGGTCGTCCATATGCGCGGTGGCGAGGCATTCGACGGTATCCGCCGCGCCGTAGTACAACTTGACTTCGCCGCTGTCGTCTAAAATCATGCCGCCGGGGAAGATTACGTCGTTGCGGAAGCCGCCGGACGTTTCATACGGCGCTTCCGGCGCGAGCAGCGGGTGGGCGTACAGCCCGGTGACGCGGGTCGGATCGTCCAGATCGAGCAGCAGCAGCCCCGCCGTGTAGCGTTTCTGCCAGCGATCCTCCCAACCGTTCTTGTCGCGCGCCGGGTCAAAGTCCACCGCGTGGAAGGTCGTCAGCCAGCCGCGCGGCGTTTTGACCGGCGGCGCGGCGGGACCGATCTTGAGGTTAGCGAACGGCACATCCTCCACCGCCAGCACCAGGCGGCTGTCACCCCAGTAACGCAAATCCGGCGACCAGGACAGCCACATATCGAAGCGCTCCGGCATTCCCCGGCTGTAAACCGGAAACGGGCGTTCCAGCCGCACATACCGGCCCCCGATGCGCTCCGGGAACAACACCATATTACGATTGTCCGGCAGCGAGAGACTCAGCACCTCCCAGCGTTCGAAATCCTCGGTGACGGCCATGCCGCCGCGCAGCCCGTGTCCAGTATCCAACGCGAAACACATCACGCAGCGCCCCTCAATCACGGTCAGGCGCGGGTCATAGGCGCGGATCGGGGCGCGGTCCTGCCAGGGGATATCAAACACGGGGTGCGGCTGCACATCCCAGGTAACACCGTCATTGCTGAAGGCTAATCCCAGGTTGGTATCGGGCAGCCCTTTGGACTCCAGGCCCGCACGCACGTTGTAATCGTTGCGAAAGATCATCACGTAGCGGCCCTGATAGCGCGTGACCCCGGCGTTGAAGATTAACTCGGCGGGATAGGGGATATCGCGCGCGGATAGGATTGGGTTCGCCGGGTGGCGCTGCATCACCGGACTGGAACTCAGGAGACCGATAGAAACGGGCAGCATATGACTCTCCTAATCGTTGGAATGTTGGTCTACAAGTATAGCGCAAAGGCTGCGCGGGGATGATTGGCGCTGGTACAAAAGATGCCTGACAATCATACAATAGTAAGAAGACGCTACGCCTGCCGCTGGGCGAGTCCGTTTTGGAGGGCTAAACCATGCCGGAACAGTATCGAATTCTGTTCATTGAAGACAACCACGACGACCGCATAACCTTCGAGCAGTGGGTCAGGCGTGAAAATCTGCCTTACCGGTATATCTGTGTCCGTTACGGGGCGGAAGCCCAGAACGCTTTACAATCCGGTGAGTTTGATGTGGTACTTGTGGCGGCGGATCATGCGGCCTTCAACGGACCTGATACACGGCACCCCGTGCCGGTGATCGCGATCATCAACAATGCGGACCGGGATGCTGCTGTGAACACCGGCGCGTATGGGTATCTGGTCAAGGATGCTGGCGGTCACTACCTGGACGCGCTGCCTTCGCTCGTGGAAAACGTGATCGCGCGCAGGCACGCCGAAGAGGAACTGGCACATTACCGCGCACACCTTCAGGAAGCTGTCGAGGCGCGCACGGTGGAACTGCGCAAGAGTGAGCAAAATCTGGCCCGCGCACAGCGTATCGCCGCGATGGGCAATTGGGAATGGGATATCGCAGCAGACACCCTGACCTGGTCCGATCAAATGTACCGCATATTCGGTGTGGATTGCGCCACATTCACGCTGACCTACGAAAACATCGAAGCGCGCATCCACCCGGACGACCGCGCGCTGAACCAGCAGCAAGTCGCGCAGGTGATAAACGATACGGGCGCGAATACTGTCGATTACGAAATGCGCCTTGTGCGTCCCGATGGCGTGCCCCGGCACACTCACCAGCACATCGAAGTTACCCGTGATGCGGCAGGCAAAGCGATGAGCGCGTTCGGCATCATCATGGATATCACCGAACGCAAACAGGCCGAAATCGCATTGGCGGCAGAACGCGGCTTGCTGCGTACCTTGATCGACAACCTGCCTGACCGGATCTATGTGAAAAACCGGCGGGGTGAATTCACACTCACGAACCGGGCGAATACGCACCAGATCGGCGCATCCACTGCCAATCAAATTATCGGCAAAACGGATCATGACTGTTACCCGGCGGAAATTGCCGACCGTTACCACGCCGATGACCAGGCCGTGATGCAGACCGGCCAACCCCTGATCAACCGGGAGGAACCCGTTACGGCGGGGGATGGCACCGAGGGTTGGGTGCTGACCTCAAAAGTGCCGCTGCTGGACGAACAGAACAATGTGACCGGGTTGGTGGGCATCGGGCGCGATATCACCGAACGCAAGCGCGCCGAGGAAGCCCTGCGCGAAAGCCAGCGCACGTTGTTGACGCTGATGAGCAACCTGCCCGGCATGGCGTACCGGTGCCTCACGGACCGGGACTGGACGATGTTGTTTGTCAGCCAGGGTTGCACGGACCTGACCGGTTACGCACCCGCCGATTTGCTGCACAACGCCGTAATCACCTATGCCGATCTCATTCATCCCGATGATCGGGAGATGGTATGGCAGAGTGTGCAAACCGGGATCGATGTGGCAAGCTCGTTCCAGATGATGTATCGCATCCTGACACGCGACAGGCGGGAAAAATGGGTCTGGGAACAGGGGCGCGAAGTTACGCTGGCTGATGGGACTCTCGCGCTGGAAGGATTCATCGCCGATATCACCGACCGCAAACAAGTTGAGTTCGCGCTGGAACAAAGCGAGGCCAAGTACCGCGATATCGCCGAGAGCCTGCCCGGTGTGGTGTTCCAGTTTGTTCTGCAACCTGACGGCTCACGCTATTTTGCGCACGCGATTGTCAATGATTATGCTGCCAGCAAGACAGGGTTCACTGCCGAGATATTGATGCGCAATATTGACACCTATCTCAGCGCCATCGTCCCTGAGGACTTCGCACATTACACGCAGGTGCTTGAAGAATCGGCCCGGAACCTGACCAGCTACTCGGTCGAGTTCCGCGTTCGAAAGCTGTCGGATGGCGAGATCATCTGGTTGAACGCGCGGGCCACGCCGCGCTCACTGCCTGACGGGGCGATCATGTGGACCGGCATCGCCATTGACATTACCGAGCGTGTCGCGGCGCTGGAAGCGCTGCGAACCGGTGAGGAACAGTATCGCTTGTTATTCGATAGTTCCGAGGTACTGGTTTCTGTGTACGACCGCGCCGGTGTGTGCCAGCTCATGAACCGCCGGGTAGCGGCTTTGTTCGGCGGTGAGCCGGAAGACTTCATCGGCCAATCGTTCGAGACGCTGCACCCAGGAGCCGCGCAAGAATACATCCGGCGCACCCGTCATGTGATTGATACGGGCGTTTCTCATGAATTTGAAGATGAAGTTGAATTTCCCACCGGCAAACGCTGGCTGCTGACGCGCGTACAGCCCGTACCAGACACGCGGGGCCACTTCCATATCGCGCAGATCATCTCGCAGGACATCACCGAGCGCAAACAGGCGCAAGAGGCGCTGAACAAGCGCGTCAAGGAAATTGATATGCTGTATCGTGCCAGCCAGCATCTCAGTCGTTCGTTGGACCGTGACGCGATTTTCCAAACGGTGTACCAGGTGATCCACGACGTGATGGACTGCGACTGGCTGACTATCTCAGGCTATGACGCCGAGACCGAGTTGATCACATGCCTGTTTACCTATGCCGAGGGACAGCAGCTTGATATCAGCCACCTGCCGCCGCTGCCACTGGCACCGGAAGGTAAAGGAACCCAGAGCACGGTGATTCGCACCGGGCAGTCGATCTATTTTCCGGACTATCTCCAGGCGCTCAAAAAATCTCAGACCGTCTATCGCGTCCGTTCGGATGGGCAGCAAATCCAGGAGGATGAAGTACCTGAGGGACCGCATCCACGTTCGGCGCTGATGGTCCCGATGAAGCATCAGGACCAGGTGACGGGCGTGATCCAGGTGAAGAGTTTTCGGCCTGGCGCGTATTCCGACGATGACCGGCGGCTGCTGGAAGCGCTCGCCAACCAGATATCCACCACCCTATCCAATGTGCGGTTGTTTGAGCAGGCCCAGGCCGAGATCGCCGAGCGGAAAAAGGCGGAAGACGCCGAGCGCGACCAGCGCCAGCTTGCCGAAGCGCTGCGCGATATTGCCTCCGTGTTAAGCGGCACGCTGCAACTGCACGAGGTCATGGACCGCGTGCTGGAAAACGTGGGTCACGTCGTCCCACATGATGCCGCAAACGTGGCGCTGATCGTTGATGGTTTGTCGCGTGTGATTGCTTGCCGGGGCTACGAATCGCAGGGACTTGATACACAAGCCTTGTTACAAATCAATTTCTCGGTGGAGAAAATCCCCAGCCTTGCAGAAATGATCCGCACGGGTGAACCGTTCATCGTGACCGATACCGCACGTTACGACGGCTGGCGCGATATGCCCGAAACGAGATGGGTGCGGTCGTATCTCGGCACGCCGATTGTGGTGGACGATCAAACGCTGGGGTTCATTTCGCTGGACAGCGCCACAGCAGGATTTTTCACGCCGGACCACGCAGAACGGCTGTATGCCTTTGCCGACCACGCCGCGATTGCGATCCGCAATGCGCAGCTTTATCAAGAACTGGAAAGTCACGGTCAGCAGCTTGAACAAGCCGTCCGCGAGCGCACCGCCGAACTGCGCTCAAGTGAGGCGCGCTACCGGGGCATTGTCGAAGACCAGACCGAACTGATCTGCCGGTTCACTCCGGATGGCATACTCACGTTTGTGAACGAAGCGTACCGCCGCTATTTTGACAAACCGTATGCCGAACTGGTCGGTCACAGCTACATCTCGCAGGTGGTCCAGGATGACCAGACGGCGTTAAACGAACTGCTGGCTACCCTCAACGCCGATAATCCGATTAAGACGGTCATTCACCGCGCAATTGCGCCCGGCGGGGAGATTCGCTGGCTGGAATGGACGAACCGCAAGCTGTTTGACGAACAGGGGCATTTTACGGAGTTTCAGTCGGTCGGGCGGGACATCACCGAGCGCAAAGAGGCCGAAGAGAAGCTGAACCAGGCATTGGCGCGCGAAATGGAGTTGAACGAACTCAAATCACGGTTTGTCTCGATGGCCGCGCATGACCTGCGTACCCCGTTAGCCGTGATTCACTCCGCTGCGGATATCCTGCAACACTACAGCAACCGCCTGACCGAAGAACAGAAACAAACCAAATTTGTGGAGATTCGCGCCACGATTCAGCGCATGGTGGACCTGCTCGACGACGTGCTGACCATTGGGCAGGCGGAAGCGGGTAAGTTCCAGTTCCGGCCCGAACCCGTCGAACTGGAAACCTTCTGCCGGCATATTCTGAACGAGTTCCAGACGACCATCGGCTCGGCGCACACGTTCGATTTTACGTTCTCCAGGCGGAGCATCACGCGCACGGTGGATCCCAAACTGCTGCGCCATACGCTTAACAACTTGCTCTCGAATGCGATCAAGTATTCACAACCCGGCAGCACGATCACGTTTGAGCTGCTGCCGCGCGATGATCAAACTGTGTTCCGGGTCCAGGATGAGGGCATCGGCATCCCGGAGGCGGACAAGAAACGGCTCTTTGAAGCGTTCCATCGCGCTGCGAATGTGGGTGACATCCCTGGCACCGGTCTGGGGCTGGCAATTGTCAAGCAGTTGGTGGAACTGCACGGGGGCACGATCACGTTTGAGAGCCAGGTAGGGGTGGGGACTACCTTCACCGTATCTCTGCCGCGCTAGCCGCCGCCTCATACGACACACCGCTTCAGCACTAAAGAATCCGCGAATCCGAGATGCTCCCAACCGCGCGAAACTATTGACACGGGCACGAAGACATTGTACAATGAGGCTGTGAATATAAATTTGAGCATGAATAAATATTCATATACAAACAATGTAAAGGGCAGGCGGCATATGCGCCAGCTAGAAGAACTTCGTTTACTGGCTAAAGTGGCACACCTGTATTACGTGCAGGGGCAGAATCAATCCCAGATTGCCCGCCAACTGTATCTCTCGCAGGCTACTATCTCGCGCTTACTCAAACGCGCCCTTGAAGAAGAAGTTGTACGCATTTCGGTGAGTATGCCCCCTGGTGTTTACGCAGAACGCGAAGAGCAGCTTCGCAAGCGCTTTGAACTGAAAGAAGCGATTGTCGTTGACTGCACCCCGGAATCGGATGAAGCCATCCAGCGCGCGACTGGCGCTGCGGCAGCCTTTTACGTCGAGAACACGCTGAAGAAAGATGAGATCGTGGGGTTGTCGTCCTGGAGTGAAACGCTGCTGGCGATGGTCGATGCCATGCACCCGCTGCCGCGCCAGTTGGATGTGCAGGTCGTGCAGATACTCGGCGGGGTGGGGCATCCTGACGCGGAATTCCACGCCGCGCGCCTGATGGATCGCTTTGCCCGGCTTTCGCACAGCAAAACAACCTTTCTTTCCGCGCCGGGCGTGGTCGGTTCCGGCGATTCGCAGCGTGTGCTGGCTGATGATCCGTTCGTCAATGAAGCGCTGCGTCTGTTCGACCGCGTGACGATGGCGCTCGTCGGCATTGGCTCGGTCGAACCATCTAAGCTGCTGACCAGCAGCGGTAACATTTTCTCAGCAACGGAACTGGACATGCTGCGCGAAAAAGGCGCGGTGGGCGATATCTGCCTGCGGTTCTTTGACCCCGACGGCGCGCCGGTCCAGACTCCGCTTAACGACCGCGTGATGGGTATTTCGCTGGACCAGATCAAAACCGTTGAGCGCACGGTCGGGATTGCCGGGGGCCGCCGTAAATACGCGGCCATTCGCGGCGCGCTGGAAGGGCGCTTGATCAACGTCTTGATCACCGACCGCGACACTGCCGAACGCTTATTGAATGCCAGTGTATGATGACTTACTTGACAAACGCTGCCCAAACCGTGTATTTTGATCGAAACGATTGCGCAAACGTTTCGATGGCGGATAAAACGCTTATGCCCACTATTCGTGATGTCGCCCAGGCTGCCAACGTATCCACCTCTACCGTGTCGCACGTGATCAACGGGACGCGCTATGTCGCCCCGGAGACTCAGCAGCGGGTGCGGGATGCCATGCAAGCGCTGAATTACAGCCCAAACCGGCTGGCGAGCAGTCTGCGCAGCAACCAGACGCTGACGCTGGGGGTGCTGCTGCCCAACAGCGCCAACCCCTATTTTGCCGAAATTCTGTTGGGGATTGAAAACGCCGGTTTCGAACAGGGCTACAACATCATCATGGGCAATGCCAACGACGATCCCGAACGCGAACTGGCCTATCTCAAGGTGCTGATTTCGCGGCAGGTCGATGGCATTCTGCTGATCTCCACCGGGTCCTATGACGAGTCCATCGCGTTTCTGACCGCGCAAAATGTGCCGGTCGTGGTGGTGGACCGCGCGCCTGGTTTCGCCTCAGTGACGGAAATCTTCACCGATAACAAACAGGGCGGTCTGCTCGCCACGCGGTATCTGCTCAGCCTGGGGCATACCCGCATCGCGTGTATCACCGGCCCGTCGTTCCTGACGCCCAGCGCCGACCGAGTCGCCGGATATCGTGAGGCGCTCGCTGATGTGGGGCTGCCGGTCCGTGACGAATGGATCGCGACTGGTGATTTTCAGCACGAAGGCGGCTACCGCGCGAGTATGCAGTTATTGCAGTCAGACTTGCGCCCGACCGCGATCTTTGCCTGCAATGACCTGATGGCGGTAGGGGCCACGCGCGCCGTTTTTGAATATGGGCTGCGCGTGCCGCACGACATCTCGATCATCGGGTATGACAATATCCCGTTGGCCTCGTACACCATCCCGCGCCTGACAACGATTGCGCAGCCCGCGCGTGAGATCGGTGCGCTGGCGGTTGAGCGCCTGATCGTTTCGCTGCGCGATGACGCCGCCCTGCCGGAGCGTGAATGCCTGCCCGTGCAGCTTATCGAGCGCGACTCGTGCGCGGCCCCTCCGGGAGACTAAAAACAGGTACTTATGACGCGCCACGCGAAAGTATTTTAGGAGTATCGCTGATGAGGAAGAACCACCCAATAAAGTATGCCGTGATTTTTTTGCTGCTGGTTTCGGTCGTGTTGGTTCTGGGGTTGTCGGGCTGCGTGATCGCCACAGTCCGCACGCTTGATGAAGATAAAGAAGCTAAAGTTGGGTTTGAACCTGACCAGTACGTCGAGTCGATCTGGGAAGAGCGCGTTTTGCCCGCCTACCACGACGAAGCCCAGGATATCGTCATGTTGCTGAACCTGATCGCAACGGACCGCGACGCTGCGATTACCCAGTACGGCCACCGATCCGGCACGGGCAGCTACAGTTTTATGGTGCGTGGTGAAGGCACGGTCGTGAATTTCAACACGGAACCACGCGCCGGGCTGGCCGCCATTGACCTCAATCCCCCGGATGGCACCGTTGACCTCAACCTGACTATCGGCCCCTTGATCAAGATCAGCCAGCGCGCCAGTGTACGTGACGCGGTGGGCTTCATCGAATACGGTAATTTTGTCAACCAGCAGGAATTCGCAGGCGTGGCGAACGCGATGGGGGATCGTATCCTGATCATGGTCACGGATGCGCTTGGCGCGGAAGATTCCGAAGCCATCCGCAACCTGGACCCGGCCAGTATCGAAGGTAAAACCATGACCTTCATCGGGGCGTTTTCGCTGGACGATATCGACAATGTAATCGTCGTGCCGGTAGCGCTTGAGGTAGGCGAGTGATGACTGCACAGCTACAGGATGACGTGATCCTGCGTGCCGAGCACGTTACCAAGATTTACCCTGGCACGGTGGCGCTGGACCAGGTGGACTTCAAAGTCTACCGGGGCAAGGTGAACGTGCTGGTCGGCGAGAACGGCGCGGGCAAATCCACGCTGATGAAGATTCTCGCGGGGGTCGAGCAGCCCACCGAAGGGCGTTTGCTGCTCGAAGGCCAGGAGATCGATCCGAAATCCCCGCGCGAAGCCGAGAATCTGGGGATCGGCATCATTTACCAGGAATTGAACCTGTTTCCTAACCTGAACGTGGCCGAAAACGTCTTTCTGGCGCACGAACACACCTACGGCGGGATGGTCGTCCGGCATGGGGAACAGGAACAACGCACGCGCGAACTGCTCAACCGCCTGGAACAGCCGATCAACCCGCGCACGCTGGTGCAAAATCTGCGCATCGGGCAGCAGCAGGTCATCGAGATCGCTAAGGCGCTGGCGCTGGATGTACGCATCCTGATTATGGATGAGCCGACTTCCGCGCTGAGCGATGCCGAGGTCGAAGTGCTGTTCCGCGTGATGGAAGAACTCAAGGCGGCGGGCGTTTCGATCATTTACATCTCGCACAAGCTCGAAGAACTGATGAAGATCGGCGATTACATCACCGTGCTGCGCGACGGCCACAAGGTCGCCGAGTCGCCGATGTCCAAAGTGAGCCTGCCCTGGATCATCGAGCGCATGGTTGGGCGCGACACGGCAGCCACCTACCAACCGCCCGCCCACGCATTCGGGGACGAAATCCTGACTATGCAGGACATGACTCTGCCGAAGACCGGCGGCGGCTACCTGTTGGATCATGTGTCGCTGTCGCTGCGTGCCGGCGAGATTCTGGGCATCTACGGCTTGATGGGCGCGGGACGCACCGAGTTGTTTGAATGCCTGATGGGGCTGCGCCCTGAAGCGACCGGCAGCGTCATGCTAAACGACCGGCGCATGACCGGCCTGATCGACCGGCGCATCAATCGCGGCATGATGCTGATCCCGGAAGACCGCCAGCGCGAAGGACTCGTCCCGGAGCTGACGGTCGCGGATAACATGCTGCTGGCGAGCCTGCGGCGCTTCGTCAACGGGTTTGCGCTCTCACGCACGCAGCAGAATCAAAGCATCCAGCGCATGATCACGGAATTATCGATCAAGGTATCCAATCCGCTAAACCCGATATCCTCTCTCAGCGGCGGCAACCAGCAAAAGGTCGTCGTAGCCAAATCGCTGCTCACCGAGCCAAAAGTGCTGCTGATGGATGAACCGACACGCGGTATTGATGTGGGCGCAAAGGAAGAAATTTTCGAGATTGCGCGCGGCCTTGCGCGCCAGGGGTTGGGCATTATCTTCGTCTCAACTGAATTGAAAGAGATTATGGCGATTGCTGATCGCATTATCGTGATGTCTAAGGGACGCATTACAAGAGAATTTGATCGCGCCGAGGCAACACAGCAGGCTTTGGTCGAAGCCTCTGCCGTCGGGCACGAACTGGCATGAAAGGAACTTTAGACGATGGCTGATGTAAAAGTGCAATCCACCGGCCAGGTTAACCTGCTGGAAGAAATGCGGGGACGTTTTACGCTGCGCGGCCTGCTTATTCAACTGCGCGCCTTCATCGCCCTGATCTTGCTGTTCACCTTCTTTGCGGTGATCTCGGACCCGTTTCTGAAATCCACGAACCAGGTCATTCTTGCCAAGCAGGTCGCCATTAACGCGATCCTCGGCATTGGCATGACCTTCGTGATCCTGACCGGCGGCATCGATCTGTCAGTCGGGGCAATCGTGGGGCTGACCGGCATGATCGCTGGAGGGCTGATCAACGAGGGCCTGGTGCTGGAACCGCTCAACCGCGTGGTGTATTTCAACGCGTGGATCGTGAGCTTCCTGGCGATCCTGGTCGGGATGGGCGTCGGCCTGGTTAACGGTATCCTGATCACGCGCTTTAATGTGGCCCCGTTCATTGCTACGCTGGGTACGTTGTATATGGCGCGCGGGTTTGCGCTGCTGCGCAACAGCGGTGCGACCTTCTCGAATCTGGTGGGCGATCCCGACCTGGGCAATACCGGTTTTGAGAAACTCGGCGGTGGAGGCATCACCATAATGAGCCTGAACGTGCCGTATTCGATCTTCCTCATGATCGGGTTGGCGGCGGTTGCCATGTTCATCACGCTGAAGACTCCGTTTGGGCGGCAGGTGTTCGCCATCGGTGGCAACAAGCGCGCCGCGCAGCTTTCCGGCGTGCGCGTCAAGACCATCACCATGATGACCTACGTCATCAGCGGATTCTGCGCGGCAGTCGTGGGCCTGATTGTTACCTCGCAGTTGGTCGCTTCGCACCCCTCCACCGGCGAAACCTGGGAACTGAACGCGATTGCGGCAGTCGTGCTGGGCGGTACGTCACTGGCCGGTGGGCGCGGCACAATCTTGGGCACAATTGTCGGCGCGTTCGTGATCGGCGTGCTGCGCAACGGCATGATCCTGGAAGGGCTGAGTTCCTTCTGGCAGATGGTCATTACCGGGTTTGTGATTATTCTGGCGGTCATTATCGACCAGATTCAACAGCGTATTCAAGAACGCAGCCACTAACGATCTGGATATCATGAAGGGAGGTGATGCCGGCGAGAGTACACCGTAAAAAATCGGAGTTCGGATACAAGCCGTAGTTCTTGATACTTAGAAGCTAGCTAGCCAATCAAGAGGAAGAAAATCTATGTTGAACAAAACCCTGACTAAACTGTTCGTGGCGGCAATCGCCCTGGTCATGGTCGTGGCGGGTCTCGCCCCGGCCCCGGCCCCTGTTGCCGCGCAGGATGGCGGCCTGATCGTGATCATCACGCCGTCGCACGACAACCCCTTCTTTAAGGCGGAGGCCGACTCCGCGCGGCGTGCCGCCGAAGCGCTCGGTTACGAGACGCTGGTGCTGATCCACGATGACGACCCGGCGCTGCAAGACCAGCACTTCGACCTGGCGATTGCCCAGGGCGCGAAGGCGATCATCGTCGACAACGCCGGGGCGGACGCTTCAATCCAGGCGGTGCGCAAGGCGAAGGAAGCCGGGATTCCGACCTTCCTGATCGACCGCGAGATCAACGAGACGGGAATCGCCGCCTCGCAGATCATCTCGAACAACTACCAGGGCGCGGTGCTCGGTGCCGAAGAATTCGTGCGCCTGCTGGGTGAAGAGGGCAAGTACGTGGAACTGACCGGGCGCGACTCGGACACCAACGCCCACATCCGTTCGCAGGGCTACCACGACGTGCTGGACGAATACCCCGACCTGGAAATGGTCGCACAGCAGACCGCCAACTGGTCGCAGACCGAAGCGTTTGAAGTGATGGAAACCATCATCCAGGCGCACCCCGACATCGACGGCGTGATCAGTGGTAACGACACGATGGCGATGGGCGCGATGGCCGCGCTGCAAGCTGCCGGGATGACCGACGTGGTTGTGATCGGCTTCGATGGCTCGCAGGACGTGATGGACGCGATCAAGGAAGGCAAGATCGCCGCCACCGTGCTGCAACCCGTCGCCCAGTTCGGCCCGCTGGCCGTTGAGCAGGCCCACACGTACATCACCACCGGTGAACTGCCCGCCGAAGAGAAAATCTCCATTGACTGCATCCTGATCACCCCGGAGAACGTCAACGACTACTTCCAGTTCGCGCCGGTTGAACAAGAAGCCGAAACGGTTGCGGGCGAGGGCCTGATCGTGATCATCACCCCGTCGCACGACAACCCCTTCTTCAAAGCGGAAGCCGACTCGGCAAAGCGTGCCGCTGAAGAACTCGGTTACGAGACGTTGGTGCTGATCCACGATGACGACCCGGCGCTGCAAGACCAGCACTTCGACCTGGC
>CAZMNL010000030.1:11738-15270 GCA_964567525.1 uncultured Anaerolineaceae bacterium | reverse complement strand
ATAAAATTTTGATGCGCAAGCAAGGAGATTTTTTGCATGACCACTACTAAAACATCCTGGATTAACGAAGAAATCGAAGGTTTAAAAGAACAGGGGTTGTTTACCAACATTCGCACGCTGAGCAGTGCCCAGGGTGCATGGCTCATGGTCGATGGCAAGCGCGTACTGAATTTTTCCTCGAACAACTATCTCGGTCTGGCTAACCACCCGCGCCTGATTGAATCTGCAAAACAGCGGATGGATGAATACGGCGTTGGCCCGGCAGCCGTGCGTACTATCGCGGGCACGATGGACCTGCACCTGGAACTCGAACAACGGTTGGCCGCGTTTAAGGGCGTAGAGGCCGCGATCACGTTTCAGAGCGGGTTTACGGCTAATCTCGCAACGATCCCGGCCCTGGTGGGGCGCGGGGACGTGATCTTCTCGGACCGGCTGAACCATGCCAGCATCATTGACGGCTGTCGCCTCTCACGCGCCAAGATCGTCGCCTACGAGCACAACAGCCCGGAAGATTTGCGCGTCAAGATCGCCGAAGAAACCGACTACAACCGGCGGCTGATCGTGACTGACGGCGTGTTCAGCATGGACGGTGACATTGCCCCGCTGCCTGCACTGTACGAAGTCGCCAACGAACACGGCATCCTGATGATGGTCGATGACGCGCACGGTGAAGGCGTGCTCGGTAAGGGTGGGCGTGGTATCGTCGATCACTTCGGGCTGCACGGCAAAGTCGATGTTGAGGTCGGCACGTTGAGCAAAGCGTTCGGGGTTGTGGGCGGTATCGTGTCCGGGAAACAGGAAATCATCGACTGGCTGCGCCAGCGCGGACGCCCGTTCCTGTTCAGCAGCGCGATGACGGTTCCCGACGTTGCGGCCTGCATCGCTGCCGTTGACCTGCTCGAAGAAAGCACCGAACTGGTTGACCGGCTGTGGCATAATGCTGAATACTTCAAACAGGGCATGAACGACCTCGGTTTTGACACCGGGCACACGCAGACGCCCATCGTCCCAGTTATGCTCGGCGAAGCACCGCTGGCGCAGCAGTTCAGCAAGCGGCTGTTCGAAGAAGGTGTCTTTGCGATGGCGATTGGCTTCCCGACGGTTCCGCACGGCCTGGCACGCATCCGCGTGATGAACACGGCGACGCACAGCACCGCAGACCTGGACCAGGCGCTCGGCATCTTCGCCAAAGTCGGACGCGAACTGAACGTGATCCAGTAGCCCGTGTCCATCTCCAGACCCAACAAAAACTGCCCGGCTTCTATCACCGGGCAGTTTTTGTTGGGCTGTGTGTCAGTACGCCTAAAGCTGAAAACCCTGCCGGAAGTGTACAATCTTACGGCTGTAGTTAGTGGCATGTTGCCGCAGGCGTATTTCGAACCCGGCCCACATATCGCTGTTCAACACGCCGCGAACCGTTTCAAGGTCCCGCGCCACGAACTCGACCTGCCGCATCTGAATATCCCCGCCATCTGGCCCCGGAATAGTGTGAAACGCCTGGAAAATTATCAATCCCTTTTCATGCAGAGCGGGAATCATCTCCGTCATAATGAATTGATAGTACGCTTGCGTTTCCTGGCCAGCGAGATCATAAAATAATATCAATTTGTATCGTGGGATGAACTTCTGGGTCATAAGTGCGCGTCGTTTCCTGCCTGCAATGTCCGGTTTCTACGTGAACTGCGCCGGTAAACAACAGCCTACGGTTGCGTCCAGATACCTGGGATCGACGTACCGCACTGCGGGCACACACCCTCATGCGTGGATAACCGATCCTCTTGCACCATGAATCCATAACGCCGGATGAGCGTGGTCTGGCACGACGGGCAGCGCGTGTTTTCCCAGTCCTGCACACGGCCCGGCAAATTGCCGGAATAGACGTAGCTTAACCCGGCTTCCAGGCCGATCTCGGCGGCGCGCTGAAGCGTATCCGCAGGGGTACGGCCCCGGTCGGTCATCTTGTAATCAGGGTGAAACGCCGTAACGTGCCAGGGAATATCCGCCGAGACGCCGCGAATGTAGCGCGCGATATCCCATAATTCTTCATTACTATCATTAAAACCGGGGATCACCAGCGTTAAGACTTCCAACCAGATTCCGGCTTCATGGACTCGTTTGATCGTATCCAACACATGCTGAAGCACACCGCCCAGTTCTTTACGATAATGGCGATCCTGCATGGTCTTGAGATCGATCTTGTACCCGTCCAGCCAGGGCTTGAGGTACTCGATCACTTCGGGCGTGCCGTTGCCGTTAGAGACATACAGCGTCATCATTCCGGCGGCTTTGGCGCGTTTGAAGATATCAACGGCCCATTCGGTGGTGATCAACGGCTCGTTATAGGTGCTGGCGACAGCAGTCGCGCGGCGCGCCTGCCCCATCGCAACCAATTCGTCTGCCGTGATCGGGATGTAATCACGACCGGCCCGGTCATCGCGTAGAGTCTGCGAGATCTGCCAGTTCTGGCAATAACTGCACCGGAAATCGCAGCCCAACATGCCAAAACTCAGCACGTTTGCGCCCGGCGTCACGTGGTAAAACGGCTTCTTCTCAACTGGGTCCACCGCCAGCGCGCCGACATATCCATGCGGTACGCGCAGCGTTCCCGCGTCGTTATAGCGCACCTTGCAGATACCGTATCGCCCGTCCTTGAGCAAACAGCGATGGCCGCACGCGACACAGCGTATCTTGTTTTCTTCCGCGTCCACGACTTCAACGAGCGCACCGGGGACGGTCATACTATCCAGTTGATCCTGCAAACTGACCCGGTGAGGCATAAGAATTGCTCCGGCTATCCTGCTATTCTGAGTAGAATGTAGCATAAACCCAGGCCAACCAGTTAACGATCATCGAATCTGCCCGAATGGTTTGCCAGATAAGGCTACGCCATAAAAATAATGACCCTATCCCCGCGTGACCTGCGGTCACGTCCCCCCCTTCCCTGAGGTAAGGGGACACCCAAACGCTGCCAGGGATCGAAACCCCAAATGAGCAATTATTTCTGGGGATCAGCCTAACACAAAGGCCGGGCGTTATCACACACGCCCGGCCCATTGATTCAGCCAGAAATACTGATGCGCAGCATTACACCGTTTCGAGCCGCCGCCCTTCTTTGGCGCGGCGTGCCAGCATCAGGATGTCATAGGCGCTCTGGCGCGCGCTGGTCGTTTCCGCGCCCAACATCTCGGCCAGTTCATCCACACGCCCGTGATCATTGAGCTGATCGACGCGCGTCACGGTACGATCATTGATCACCTGTTTGGCAACGCGGTAATGTGCGTCCCCGTAGCCTGCTAACTGGGCCAGGTGTGTCACACATAGCACCTGGTGATGATCCGAAAGCCGCCAGAGTTTCTGGCCCACCACCGACCCCATACGCCCGCCGATACCCTGGTCCACCTCGTCGAAGATCAGCGTCGGCGTCTGGTCGGCATACGATAGCACGCTCTTCAGCGCCAACATAATACGCGCGGTTTCCCCACCGGAAGCCACTTTCGCCAGCGGGCGCAGCGGTTCGCCAACATTCGCCGCC
>CAZMNL010000030.1:0-11728 GCA_964567525.1 uncultured Anaerolineaceae bacterium | reverse complement strand
CCATGTAGAACTCGACATCATCGATCCCGGTGCGCGAAAATGCGACACGGCGCTCGCCCACATAGCAGCCCTCAGGATCGTCGTCCAATTCGATCTGGACTTCGAAACGCGCTTTTTGCATGCGCAGGTCATCCAGTTCCCGGATAATCTCACCGGTCAGGCGGGCTGCGGATTCGTGCCGCTTGGCGCTGAGTTCCCCGGCCTGCTGACCAATCACGCGCAGCAGACGCTCTTCCTCGGCGCGCAGTTCGGCGAGTCGTTCCTCGCTGTGCGTGATGGTGTCTAGTTCCGCCTGGGCATTGTCCGCAAAGGCCAGCACCGCTTCAATCGTGCCGCCGTATTTGCGCTTGAGCGAAGTCAAAACTTCGATCCGTTCTTCAACCTGGTTCAGTCGGTGCGGATCGAATTCGATATCCTCGCGGTAGTACCGGATCGTGTTCGCCAGTTCGCTGGCCTGCATACTGAGCATATCGGCAAGCTGCGCGCTCTCTTCGACCGCCGGGTCCAGCGCAGCTAACTTCGTCAACAACGCGGCGGCCCCGGTCAGCAGGTCCTCGACCCCGGACGTTTCACCGAGTTCGCCGGTCAGCATAAACTGCGCTTCGCTGGCTAACCCGGCAATGCGCTCGGCATTGACCAGCCGGTTACGTTCCTGTTGAAGTTCGTCTTCTTCCTCTGGGCGCAAATCGGCGGTGCGAATTTCCTGAATCTGGTATTGCAGCATATCCACGCGGCGCGCCAAGGCCGCTTCATCCGTCAGCAAAACCGCAATCTCGCCGCGCACGTCATTCAGTTCGTTCACCAACGCCTGCACCGCGTGCCGCTGATCTTCGAGTCCGGCGTAGCGGTCCAGCAGATAGAGATGCTGGGATGGGCGCAGCAGGGAAAGGTGCTCGCTCTGCCCGTGAATATCGATCAGCATACCGCCGATCTCGCTGTAGACTTTCAGATTGCAGATCGAGCCGTTGATGCGCGCCTGGCTGCGCCCATTGGCGCGCACCTCGCGCGATAAAATCACCACGCGCGGATTATCGCTTTCCAGGTCTTCAGCTTGTAGAACGGCCTGGATACTGTCGCGCATCCGTTCGGGAATGATGAATGAGCCTTCGATCTCAGCGCGGTCTTCGCCACCGCGCACCATCGCGGAATCGGCCCGCTCGCCAAGCAGCAGCCCCACAGCATCGACAATGATCGACTTGCCCGCACCTGTTTCGCCGGTCATGACAAGGAAACCGTTTTCAAACCGCATCACCAGATCGTCAATGATAGCGAAGTTCTTGATTCGCAGTTCTTGCAGCATAAGCGTTATCACGACCCTCTCATAGCCGGACCTGGAACTGTGCAACTGCCGCGCCGGTCGCCATCACCAGGTAAATGCCGATGGCGAGAATGTTGACCAGCAAAAACGGCAAGGCTCCTAACACCACCGCTGCCCCGACAACCCACGCGGTATAACGCCCGCGCCGCTTGCCGGTCAGCCGCCAAACGACGGTACCGATCATACCCCCCGCCGCCGGGGATAGAAAGATAGCGAAAATAAACCATCCGAACCGAGAAAGAATCGCCGCCGCGAAAAAACTCATCACCAGCGCCACTGCGCCCGCGATAATATAGTCGCGTACCTGCGCCGTGAAGAAAGTGTCCTGCTGCTGGCGCACGCATTCACGGCAGCGGTAACCGACCGGCGTCCGCACCGCGCACCTGGTACACATCGGACGCCCGCAGCGGTTGCAGCGCAGCGACGTTTCAACACTCGGATGTACCGTACAATAGAGCCTGGATTCGTCTTCAGTTTCAGATTGTGTGTGTTCTACGTGTTCTTGAATCGACATATTTGTATCCGCACACCAGGGGAAAACCGCACAGCGTCGGCGCGGTCATGGCCTATGATTGATCCTGATTCTGACGCGATTCACCCGGATTGCCCACTCGCGTTTGTGTCAGCCGCGAGGGAACACGTGGCTCCAGGCGATCCAGCAGCGACCGGTAAAAGTAATTACGGTCGCGCAGCCGCAAAAAGCGGCTGGTGCTGTCACTGGCCCGGATCACTACATGATCCGTTGGTTCCAGAGTCGTCACCAGTTCGCCATCCACCGTGAGCACAACCTCGGATATGGTCTGCCGGGCGATAACAATCGTAATCGTCGCGCCCTGCGACAACACCATCGGGCGATCCATACTGAGATGCGCCGCCACCGGAACCACCAGGATATTTTTCAATTCCGGCGGCAAAATCGGGCCGCCTGCCCCCAGCGCATAGGCGGTTGAGCCGGTTGGGGTAGCGATAATCAGACCGTCACAATGATAGGTAGTTGCCCAGCCCCCGTCAATATACGTTTCAAGCTGGATCAATTTTGCAATTGCCCCGCGACTGATCACAATGTCATTCAGCGCGTCGCTTTCGCCGATGGATTCCTCACCGTGCCACGCCTCACAGCGGATCATCATACGCTGCTCGATCCAGTAACGGCCCTCTAGCAGCGCTTCCAGGCTGCGATCCCAATCTTCCGGGCTGACTTCGGTCAGAAAACCCAGATGGCCGGTATTGATGCCCAACACCGGGATATTCTCTGGCGCGCAAACCCGCGCGGCGCGCAGCATGGCCCCATCACCGCCGATGGCGATCACCAGGTCGGAACCGCGCACCAGAGGCCGCGAATGTGTGGCATCCCAGGTTGTGTGTACCCAGGTTGTGATCCCGCGATCTTGCAAGGACTGCGCTACATCTTGTGCCAGTGGCGCGGTTCCCGGTCGAAGGGGATGCGCCAGAATACCGACATGTTTGATGGTATGCACCGGACTGAGCCTCTCGTGTGTATGCCACGTCACCCGCTAGTATAGCCCGATGCGATCAAGCGTCAAAACAACTCGCACGCAGAGTATACGAACGCACGTTCTGAAATGCAAATTCTGGACCAAACAGCCGCGTGGAATTCACCCAAAAAAAGAAGACCAAACACCCGTTTGTACAGTGTCTGGTCTTGGGGAGCAACCGGATGGCTGTGGGGGGCATCAGCCATCACAGTACTTTCCTGATCATAATCAGGAACGTTTGATGTAACATGACGGAACATCGCTGCAAGGGCGACGGAAGCCCTGCGATCCTGACAAAAACCTGACGACTGCCCCGGCGCTAACCGCTACCGTAGACCGGCAGCGCCACCCCGTGAATGTCGCGCGCCAGGTCGGAAGCCAGGAACAGGATCACGCCCGCCAGCGATTCCGGCGTGACCCAGGCTTCAAAGTCACCGCCGGGCATGGCTGCGCGGTTATCGGGTGTGTCAATCGTGCTCGGCAGTATGCAGTTCACGTTGATGCCGGAAGCACGTACTTCCTGCGAGATACTCTCGGTCAAACGGATCACGCCACTTTTGGAGACGCTGTACGCCGCGAGATTCTTCGCCCCTTCCAGCGCCCTTTTAGCGCCCACGTTGACGATCTTGCCGCTGCCCTGCTCCAACATGTGAGGCAAGACGCTCTGGCTGGCGATGAAGGCCGTGCGCGTATTCAGGTTGAACATAAAATCGAACGTTTCCAGCGCCGATTCTTTGAGCATCCCGGCAGCGCGAAAACCGCCCGCTGCATTCACCAGCACATCCACACGCCCGAAACGGTCCAGCGCGGCGCGCGTCATACGCGCGGCATCGTCCGGTTGGGTGAGGTCTACACCCTCCACCAACAGGTGATCGTCCAACCCGGCCAAATCCTGGAAAAGTTCCGCAAGCTGCCCGGTCGCACGTGCGACCGGTACGACATGCGCCCCCGCGCCAGCAAACGCGCGCGTGACAGCACTGCCCAGGTTGCCATTGCCACCCGTGATGATCACTACTTTGCCCGTGAAATCCAACGTCATCGTTTACCGTCCCGTGTGCTCAACTTACCGAAAACGATACGCTACCCTAACGCATTGGTCAACCGCGTCAATCCGCCGGTGATGTCCGTGCCCAGGTCAAAACGGATCACACTACGCCCCTCGTCCAACAACGCCTGCCGGTCACCGAGCGCCTGCGCCGTCTTCAATACACCAAACGTGATCGAAGACGCCGGTTTGCCTGCCTGATCGGGAATCGCCGCATCGCGCGGCATATCCGCCGTCAACTGGATGAAGCGCCCGTTCCCGGCATCACCCTTGTGAAGTTGCCCGGTGGAATGCAGGAAGCGCGGCCCGTAACCCACCGTCACCGCCAGCCCGGTCACACGGCGCAGCACGGTACGCAGCGCCAGCAGCGCCGCGTCAGCCTCCGGCGTGGGCGGGATATAGGCGTGAATGGCGATATATGCGCCCGGCTGTGCCTCATTAACAAAGTGCTTCAGCGCCTCAGACGGTGTACCGGCCTGCACGTCGCCATAGACCGCGATACCGTCACCGGAGAGCGTGGGCGTGACTTCGGGCAGTGTGCCCTGCTCGTGATACTGCGCGACCATTTCCCGCGCCAGCACCTTTGCCGACTCGACATTGGGCTGATCAAACGGCTGAATACCCATACGATGCCCGGAGACCGCCGTCGCCATTTCCCACAGGAAAAACTGCCCGCCCAGATCGTACACGTCATTGAATGTGATGCGCACCAATGGATATCCGGCAGCTTCCAGCGCACGAACGGCGGCGTCGTGCGTGCTGTCTCCCTCCAGGCGCAGATAAACAAACAGGCGATCCACACCATAGACATGCGGTGGGGCAATGGGTTCGCCCACGACAGGTAAAATACCGGTCCCCGCTTTGCCGGTGCTTTCGGCGATCAACTGCTCAACCCAGTCACCAAAGCTGCTCAGCGCGGGTGATAGGATCAGGGTCAGCTTATCGCGTCCGGCTTTCGCCAATTCGCCCATAGTTGCGCCGAGCCGGGCGGCGGGGCTGTCTGCGGCGCGGCTGCGGTCAACCTCAGCCTGCGCACGCACCAAGATCGCCCCCAGATCGACGCCTACCAGGGCCGCCGGAACCAACCCAAAAAACGACAGCGCGGAATTGCGCCCGCCGATATTGGGATCATTGAGGAACGTGGCACGGAAACCGTGCTGCTCCGCGAGTGTGACTAACCGGCTGCCCGGATCGGTAATGGCGACAAAGTGCTGCCCGGCATTGTCCAGGCCCAGTTCATCAGCCACGCGGTTGTAGAAGAACTTGAAGAACGACAACGTCTCGACCGTGCCGCCGGACTTGGTGGAAACAATGAACAGCGTCTTGCTCAGATCGAGTTGTTCGAGATAGGACAGCACCGCGCCGGGATCAGTGCTGTCCAGCACGGCGAGATCGAGATACCCCTCGCGCACGCCGAACGTGTTACGGAATACTTCCGGCGCGAGACTCGATCCGCCCATGCCCAGCAGCAGCGCATGGGTGTAACCATCCGCCTGCACCGACTCGATCAGCGCCTGGATACCGCTCAATTCATCCCGGATGCGTTCGACCACCGTCAGCCAACCCAGCCGGTCAGTGATCCCGGCGGGGTCGGCGCGCCACACTGTATGATCCAGCAACCAGATGCGCGCAATCACGTTCTGTGTGCGCATTTCATCGAGCGCGGTATCCACCACGCCCTGATATTCCCCCAGACTGGTGATCATGCTTTAGATACACCTTCTTGCAGCGCGTCCCGCTTTTCCTGGATACCCGCCATCAGCGTCTCGAAAGACTGCGCAAACTTTTCGACGCCGACATCCTGCAAATCCTGGGTGATCGCGTCCAAATCGATCCCCAGTTCGACCAGCTTCACCACATCAGCGCGCGCCTGATCAATATCCTGGCGCAGCGTGTCCGCGACCATACCGTGATCCATGAACGCATCCAGCGTATCCGGCGGGACCGTGTTGACCGTATCCGGGCCGATCAGCATGTCGATGTACAGCGTATCAGAGTACGCCGGATTCTTGGTGCCGGTGCTGGCCCACAACGGGCGCTGCACCTGCGCCCCGGCTGCCGCGAGTTTTTCCCAGCGCGCGCCACTGAACAAGCCCTCATAGTGCGCGTAGGCAAGTTTGGCATTCGCTACCGCGATCTTGCCTTGCAGGTCATTGTTACCGGCAGCGTCCAGCGCCTTATCGACTTCGGTATCCACGCGGCTGACGAAGAATGACGCCACCGACGCCACCCCGCTGATATCTTCGCCCGCTGCGTGACGTTTTTCCAACCCGGCAATATAGGCTTTAGCAATCGCGTCATACTGGCCCAGCGAGAAAATCAACGTCACATTCACATTGATCCCGTCGGCAATCAATGTTTCGATGGCGGGCACGCCCTCCGGCGGGGATGGGACCTTGATCATGATATTGGGGCGATCCAGCGCGGCGAACAGGCGGCGCGCTTCGTCGATAGTACCCTGCGTATCACGCGCCAGAGTCGGGCTGACTTCCAGGCTGACGTAACCATCGGCCCCGTTTGTGGTGTCGTAGACCGGGCGCAGCACGTCAGCGGCCTGGGCGATATCGTGCAGCACCAGCGCCTCATAGATTTCGTTGACCGTTTTGCTCTCGGCAATCAATGCTTGCAACTGGTCGTCATAATCGTTACTGCCGGTGATGGCTTGCTCGAAGATCGTCGGGTTCGAGGTTACACCGCGTACCCCCTGATCGACCAGCGCCTTGAGTTTGCCTGATTCGGTGAAGGTACGCTGGATGTAGTCCAGCCAGATCGCCTGTCCATGTTGAATGAGATCGTGCAATTTCGTCATCAGTTATCGCTCCAGAGCTTTGAACGTTACGGAATAGTACTGCATGTTCGGATTAAAGTGTACCGTTTATTTGACCGTGATTCTGTCGCCTGCACAACACCAACCGCGTGCCAGCCAGCCCACACCGTTCAATTCTAATGCGGTTCCAATAGAGTCGCGCTGTTTGTCAGGTTCAGTGGCTCGCGTTAAAACTACCATCACAACATACCTGATGGATCTATACTTTAAGGACAACTTGCAATATGGGATTTCACGCAAGAGGTTGGTTCGCCTACGTTCGCAGCGAGGACCAGCCCGAAAAACACCTCACCTGGGCACTGCTCAAGCGTGTCTTGGGCTATGCCAGACCTTATCGCAGGCAGATTATACTACTGTTGATCACAATCCTGGCATCCACCGGCCTGAGCCTGATCACGCCGCTGATCTTCCGCGACCTGATCGACAATACGCTGCCCAACAACGATACGACCCGGCTCAACTGGCTGGCGCTGGCGCTGGTACTCGTGCCGGTGATAGATGGCGTGATCCGCGTCTTTGGGCGCGCGTTGAATGCGGCTATCGGCGAAGGCGTGATCTACGATCTGCGCGTCAGCCTGTACGGTCACTTGCAGCTTATGTCGCTGCGCTTCTTCACGCACACCAAAACCGGCGAACTGATGAGCCGCCTCAACAACGACGTGATCGACGCCCAACGCGCGATCAGCACAACCATCGTCGATCTGGTCACCAATACGATCCAGGCGGTAGCCATTCTGAGCGTGATGTTCGCGTTGGAATGGCGGCTGACACTGCTGGGCATGATGGTGCTGCCGGTGTTCATCATCGTGGCGCGCCGCCTGGGTAAGCAGTTGCGCCGCATCGCGCGCGAAGCGATGGATCACAATGCGCAGATGAATGCCGTGATGAACGAAACGCTCAATATTGGCGGCGTCCTGCTTGTGCGCCTGTTCGGACGCAGCCACACTGAAATCGAGCGCTTCGACCGGCGCGCTGCCGATGTCCGCGATATCGGCGCGCAGCGTGCGGTGATCGGCAGCCAGTTTTTCGTGATCCTGGGACTGGTGGGGGCCATCGGCACGGCGCTCGTTTACTGGGTCGGTGGACATCTCGTGCTGCAAGGCGCATTCACCATCGGAACAATCGTCGCGTTCAGTTCGTATCTCGCACAGTTATACGGCGTCTTGCAGCAGCTCACCAACACACCGGTTGCGTTCGCTACCTCGATGGTCAGCTTCGAGCGCGTGTTCGAAGTGATCGATCTGCCGCTGGATGTGGACGAAAAACCAGGCGCGCATACGCTTGATATGGTCGATGGGCGGCTCACCTTCGACCACGTGATGTTCGAATACCATATAGATGAACATCACTTGCTGCGCCGTGTCGAACGGCACGGCCAGCAGGAACTCGTCCACGCGGCGCTCTCCGGCGGCGAGACGCTCTCTGGCACCAGCAAAACCAACGGTGACACGCCCCCCAACAGCCAGGCACGCGGACTCGCGCTGCAAGATATCACACTTACAATTGAACCGGGCCAACTGGTCGCGCTGGTGGGTCCCAGCGGCGCGGGCAAAACCACGCTGACCTACCTGATCCCACGCCTGTACGACCCCACCGAGGGCCGCATCCTGCTTGACGGGCACGATCTGCGCGACGTAACGCTCAGTTCGCTGGCCGCACAGGTCGGCATGGTTACGCAGGAAACACACCTGTTCCACGACACGATCCGCACCAACCTGCTGTATGCCCGGCTCGATGCCACCCAGGACGAGATCGAAGCCGCCTGCCGCGCCGCCAACATTCACGATTTTATCGCCGGGCTGCCGGATGGTTACGATACGGTGGTCGGCGAGCGCGGCTACCGGCTCAGCGGCGGCGAAAAACAGCGTATCGCCATCGCGCGTGTGATCCTCAAAAACCCGCGCATTCTGGTGCTGGACGAAGCTACCAGCCA
Source organism: uncultured Anaerolineaceae bacterium (assembly GCA_964567525.1). GTDB lineage: Bacteria > Chloroflexota > Anaerolineae > Aggregatilineales > Aggregatilineaceae > CAYRNY01. Next base: position 3,109 of record CAZMNL010000030.1, on the reverse strand, counting down.
CCTCGACGCCCAATCAGAAGCGCTGATTCAGGACGCTCTGAAGACCGTTATGCAGGGCCGTACCAGCATCGTGATCGCGCACCGGCTGAGTACGATTCTCGCTGCCGATATCATCCTGGTGCTGGATCGCGGGCAGATCGTCGAGCGCGGCACACACGCCGAACTGCTCGCCCTGGGTGGAGTTTACGCGCAGTTATACGAAACGCAGTTCATCCACGATCCACAAACACACCTGGTCTAGCACAAAACGCCCGCCATACCCGGCGGGCGTTGCTCTCTTTCAGGCGGCCAATGTCCACAAAGGGGAAACTGCCTGTGCTAATCGCTGCCTTTAAAACGGCCACAACAGCGGCACGCCGATCAGCATCACGATCAACATCAGGAATACCATCGGCACACCGGCCTTGATATAGTCCTTAAAGCGGTAGTTCCCCGCCCCCATCACCAGTGTATTGACCGGGGACGCGACCGGCGACGCAAAGGCCATCGACGCGGCAATCGACACCGCCATCAAAAACGCCTGGGGCTGCACACCCATTTCACGCGCGGTCGCAAATGCCACCGGCGCGATCAACACCGCCGTGGCCGTATTGGAGATCACCTGTGTAAACGCCGACGTGAGCAGGAACAGTCCACCCATGATCACCAGCGGCCCCAGATCACCAAGATTAGAGGTGAGTTCTTCTGCGATCAGTGAAACTAACCCGACATCTTCCAGCGCGATACTCATCGGCAGCATTCCGGCGATCAGTACGATGCTTTTCCAGTCAATCGCGGCGTAGGCATCATCCATCGTCAGGCAGCCGGAAAGTACCATCGCCAACCCTGCGATCATACTGATCGTCGTAATATCAGCAACGCCTGAAACCAGCGCCACCAGCATCACCGCTAAGATCAGCAGCGCCACCGGAGCCTTGGAACGATACGGCGCGCCAAGCATCGCTTCCGGTTGGCCGATCAGCACGAAATCGCGCGAACGTTTGCGCAGTTCAATGATATTGCGCCAGTAGCCTTGAACCAGCAGAATATCGCCGAATTGCAGCGGCGTGGTCTTCAACTCAACCGGGTCATCACTGCCGGGTCGGTTGATATTCAACACCGTAAGATGATAAGTTGAGCCGAAACGTGACTCGATCAATGTTTTACCAATCAGCGACGAACGCGGCGGCAAAACCACTTCCGCGATACCGGCTTCCTGGTTAATCAGCGCTTCTTCGTCAGCGGGGGAAACCGGCTGCAATACCAGGTGCCAGAATGCGGCAGCTTCACGCACCGCTTTCTGGTTACCCTGCATGATCAGTACATCGTTAGAGAAAATTCGTGTCTTAGGCGTGGGATGAATTGAGGTTTCAGTGTCCGATTGCAGCACCAACCGCTGATCCCCCAGGCGGACAAGCGGCTGCGCCTCGGTAGGACGTAGAATCTCTAACACGTTCACGCCGAACTCTTCCCCTAAACGCGATGTGCCGACGGTCTGCCCCACCAGATTCGAATCCTGTGGCACACGAATACGGAACAAATTATCCGGTAAACGGTAGGTGTCGATCAATTCTTTGGGACTCTGGACCTGTTCAGCAAACCCCTGCCTTGGGCGGTTGTCCGGCAAAATGCGCCGTCCAAATGTGACCATAAAGGCCGTACCCGCCGCCAGCATCGCCAGGCCAACCGGTGTATAGCTGAAAAACACAAACGATGCTTCGCCCTGTTCGCGCAGCAAATCGCTGACAATGATATTGGGGGTCGTGCCGATCAGCGTAGTCGCGCCGCCCAGCAGCGCACCATATGAAAGCGGGATCAATAGCTTGGAAGGGCTGATATTGGCCGTGCGTGCAGCCGCAATAATCGCGGGCAGCAGTACCGCAACCGTGCCCGTATCGCTGATAAAACCGGACAATATCCCCGAAGCCAGCATGACGACCACTGTCAGTCGCATTTCATCGTGACCGGCGATCTTCAAAATACGCTGCCCGATCCGAGCCGCCAGCCCGGTCTGTAACACCGCCCCCCCCACAATAAACAGCGATGCCACGATCAGCACCACCGGGTTTGAAAACCCGGATAACGCCTGTGAAGTCGATAAAATACCCGTGACCATCAACGTCACGACCACGCCCAACGCCACGATATCGACGCGCAGCCACTCGGTAACGAATAGCACAATGGCGACCGCTAAAATCGCCAGGGTATACCACATCTCTAGAGTCATTGACCGTTACACTCTCCTGGTAGCGAACAAAAAAAGTCTCTTTAGCGCTTAAAAAAGCACCCTGTTCAATTTTTGATGTTACAGATGCCGTTGGCGAATCAAAAAGCACCTAATTTCACCTCACCCCAAACCCCTCTCCACACGTGGAGAGGGGCTTAATCACGCGCTTACTCCCCCTCTCCAACTTGATTGGAGATGGGGCTGGGGGGTGAGGTTTTCTAATTCGCCAACAGCACCTGTTACAGCCAGCCCACATAGATAACACACGATAAAGCGCTTGTCGAGAGTGCAAGTCTCACGTCTAAAGACTATTTTTTGCACTTTTGCCCCTCCGCGGTGGATAATATCCGCGATAGTGTCCCCCTGTGGGAGACAACAAAATAATTTGCGTAAACCGATTTACCCCTTCCTCTATACTGAACAAGTTTAAGGAGTTCTGTATGCCCCACCCGAAACGTGCCAACCTGATCATTCGGCTCGCTATCCCGGCGGCGTTCGCGCTGCTGCTGCTGGCGGCGCTGCTGGTGGCTGGTGTCCACGCGCAGAGCGATACCCCGGCCCCGGAGAGCGTCACCATCGCCGGGACCGTCCAGAGCGCGCTAGGCTGTGCTGGCGACTGGCAGCCAGAATGCGAAGCAACCTTCCTGGAATACAGCGCCGCCAGTGACCTGTGGATAGCCACCTTCGACCTGCCCGCAGGCAGCTACGAGTACAAAGCGGCGCTCAATGGCTTGTGGGACGAAAACTACGGCCTCAGCGCGGAACCCGGCGGGCCGAATATCCCGCTGGAACTGGAAGAAGATACCAGTGTGACGTTCTTCTACGATCACAAAACCCACTGGATCAGCGACAATGTGAATTCGATTCTCGCCAACGTCCCCGGCAATTACCAGGACGAGATCG
>CAZMNL010000029.1:0-15745 GCA_964567525.1 uncultured Anaerolineaceae bacterium | reverse complement strand
AGGATCTCCAACAGCGTAAAGGCTCGCCGCGCGCGGGAGCTGCTGGTGGCCAAGACAACGGATACATTGACAACAGATGGCGTGACATTGGCATACAGCGCCGCCATATCACGTTCGATGCTGTTGGATTGATACGCTGGGGCGGCGGGCAGCGTGGGAAATTTGATCGTGTCGCCCCCCTGCGCCTGCACACCAAATACACCGAGTACGATCCCGGCGAGCAGTGCCAGTGTGAGTGCAACTCCGGTTGCCATGCGTTTGATCATAGTTATGTATCCTCCTGTGATATTTCAAGACGGCTAATAAAGAATCTAGCACAAGAAAATAAGTCTCTGCTTTGAAAACCATCAGAAATGTTTAAGCAATGGGCGACAGGCGATCTGCGCTCGACCCTTCACATGCAAAGTGTCATCCATCGCTCAATCGTTCGAACGATGTTGGCGCAGCCCGGCACATACGGTATAATCTCTACGCTTTGCACGAGCATAGGGATTCCCTTCGGTAATCAGAATAAGACAGAATGGTGTAGCGGGATGGATATTACCTGGTACGGACATAGTTGTTTTCGCATCGCCGAACGCGGGCGTGCCTCGATTGTGACCGATCCCTTCGATGCTAACCTGGGTTATGAACTGCCGCGCTTGAAAGCGGATATCGTCACAATCAGCCATGATGCACCCGGTCATAACAATATCGATCTGCTCAAGAGCGCAGGTCACGTCATCAGTGGCCCTGGCGAATATGAAATCGGGGAAGTCTTCATCATCGGTGTAGCGACGTTCGACCAGACCCTCGAAAATCCCCGGCGCAACGTAATCTACGTGATGGATTTCGCCAGCCTTACCGTCGCCCACCTGGGCGACCTGGACCACGTACCGGACCAGTCATTGATCGAGTCCTTGGGGCAGATTGATGTTGTTCTGGTTCCGGTCGGCGGCGGCGGCAGCCTGACATCCAATCAGGCAGCGGAAGTGATCAGTATGCTGGAACCAAGCATCGTCATCCCGATGCACTACCAGACTGACGACCTGCGCGGGGTGGAACTCGACCCGGTGGACCGTTTTCTCAAGGAAATGGGCGTTAACACCGTTCAGGAAGAAACCATGCTGCGCGTTGCCGCCAGCGCCCTACCCGAACAAACACAGGTTGTAGTATTAGATTACCGGCATTAACCACACACTGCTGTTGCCTCGGCAACAGCTACAGCCTGCGTCAGCAAAAAACGAGGAAACAAAAAACCGATGATGAAACTCTTGCTCAACTGGGATATCAAATCAGGCCGCGATCAGGAATATTTCGAGTTCATGGTGCGCGAATTCGCGCCCGGCATCAACCGGCTGGGCCTCAACCCTACCGAGGCATGGTTGGCGGTTTATGGAAACTGCCCCCAGATCATGATGGAAGCGGTCGGCGACAATATGCAGGTCATCCGTAACCTGCTCGATGACCCGGAATGGATCGAACTACGCGACAAATTGATGGAATACGTGGAGAACTATCAGCATAAAATCGTGCCTGCCAGTAAAGGCTTTCAAATCTAAACGGAACACTGCGAGCTATCCACGACAAAAAAGGCGGTTATCATCGACCGCCTTTTTGATTGTTCGCCGGGACGCGCGCTACTCTGTTTTCGGGGCAGACGGTTTGCTGTCCGCAGCGCCGGAAGTCGGCGAGTCGGATTTCGACTCAGACTTGGCTTCGGGCTTCGTCTCTGATTTTGTCTCACCTTGAGCGCTATTGCTTTCGCCGTCGGATTCGCGTTTGCCGGGTGTCGCCAGGGAATTAGCGCCCTTGCTGTCTTTGGCGTACCAACCTGACCCTTTGAACACGATACCTACAGGCTGTGGGACACGATGCGTGTGACCCCCACATTCCGGGCAAACGGAAATCGGATCGTCCGAGAATTTCTGCCGGGCATCGAAACGCACACCGCATTCATCGCATTGGTAGGTATAGATTGGCATAGCTTGTTCACCTTATTGAATTAATCCCAACCAGGAAGTATACAGAATTTTGCGCGAGAGTTCAATGCAAATCGCGCGATTCTTATGGATGCACAATACTTTAGATGTTCCTGAACCCCGTCCGGCGGCATCATCCGGCCCAAACGCCTATACTTATGTGCAGACTGCGTTTTTTGAGCGACGAACAGGAGTCACACAATGACCGTTTCATCCGATATGCTGCTGGGGATTGATGTAGGTACACAGAGCGCCAAGTGTGTCGTGCTGGCCCCTGACGGCACACCGCACGGCATCGGACAGCACGCCTATGACGTGCTCGCGCCGCACCCGCAGTGGTTCGAACAAGACCCGGCAGCGTGGTGGGAAGCGGTGATATCCGCCGTAAGGCGCGCACTGGCGCAGAGCAACATCACCGGCGCACAGATACGCGGCATCGGGTTAACCGGCCAGATGCACGGATTGGTGCTGGTCGGCAACGATCACGCGCCGCTGCGCCCCGCGATCATCTGGATGGACCGGCGCAGCGCGGACCTGTGCAGCGCGATTATGGCGCATACACCACAGGAAACGCTGGTCCAGGTTGCCGCCAACCAGCTCTCACCGGGCTTTGCGGGAGCCAGCCTCGCATGGCTGCACCAGCACGAACCGGACGTACTGCCACAAGCCCGCGCTGCCTTGCAGCCCAAAGATTACATCGCGCTGAAACTCACCGGCACCCTCAGCAGCGATCCCGGCGATGCCTCCGCCACGTGGCTGTACGATGTGCTACAGGGCCGCTGGTCGGAGACGCTGGCGCGCGTCTGCGGTGTGCCAACCAGCCTGCTGCCGCCCATCCGCCCGTCAACAGCCATCGTTGGCGGGCTGCAACCCCGCGCGGCTGAGGCGCTCGGCCTGCCGCCGGATATCCCAGTTGTGGCGGGCACGGGTGACCAGGCCGCGCTGCTGGTCGGCGTCGGCGTGACGGAACCGGGCCAGGGAGCGATTACCATCGGCACCGGGGGCCAGATCACCGTCGCAACCGGTGCGCCGCTGGTCGATCCCGATCTGCGTCTCAACACCTTCTGCCATGCCCTGCCGGATCGCTGGTACACTATGGGCGCGATTCTCAACGGCGGGATGGCGCTGCGCTGGTGGCGCAGTATTGTTGAAAGCGGCAGCGATTACGACACGCTGCTCGCAGCAGCGCGCGCGGTCCCGGCAGGCTCAGACGGCGTGATCTTCGTGCCGTACCTGGAAGGTGAACGCACTCCACACATGGACCCCACCGCAACCGGAGCTTTCACCGGTCTAACCACGCAGCACACCCAGGCCCACCTGACGCGCGCCGTACTCGAAGGGGTTGCGTTTGCCTTCCGCGACTGCCTGGACGTGCTGCGCGCGCTCGGTCCCGTGCCGGACCGCTTCGTGATCGGTGGCGGCGGATCGCGCGGCCCACTGTGGCGCGCGATCCTGGCGAGCGTGCTGGGCGTCACGCTGCAAACCGTCGCTGGAAGCGAACACACCGCACGCGGTGCGGCGCTGCTGGCCGGGATCGGAACCGGCGTATTCCGCGATGCCGCCGATGCTGCCGCGCATGTGGTGCGCTATGAAACCATCGACAAACCGGACTCCGCCGATCACGCGCAGTACACCGACCAGTTCGCGCATTACCGGGCGCTGTACCCGGCGCTGCGCACGGCGCGGCCCACTTAAATCACGCCAGGGAGCAAAAACAGCCGGTACAGCCCCACGCAGGCTTTCGAGCAATTCGTTGACGGTTTCTGTGCTAATGAGTATTCTTGCGTTGAACATCAACATGCAGCAACTCACAGGAAAAAACGTATGAGCCGCATTGCCGACGATCCCCAGCAGTTACGCCGCGTCATCCGCATGAATCGCTGGGTACTGCACTTCTCCCGCCACTGGGTCTGGCTGGTGTTAGCCTTCCTGTTTATATACACGGGGCTTTCGCTGGTCGCACCAGTGCTGATGCACACCGGGCAGGAAGGGGCCGCCGACCTGCTGTATACGATCTACAGTCCGATGTGTCACCAATTCGCATTCCGTTCGTGGTTCTTCTTTGGCGACCAGATAGTTTATCCCCGCGCCGCCAGCGGTACAGCGTTGGGCACATTTGAGGAATACGCCGCCCAGGACCCATATTTTGACCCCATCGACCTGCATATGTGGTCGGCGGATTTACAGCTCAAATCCCGTGCGTTCAAGGGCAATGAAACGATGGGCTACAAAACCGCGCTTTGCCAGCGCGATGTCGCTATCTACGGCACGATGTTCCTGATCGGGCTGCTGTTCCTGCGCGTGCGGCACTGGCTGCGCCCTGCTCCGATCTGGTTGTATGTGCTGGTGGGGTTGGTCCCGCTTGGCGTGGATGGATTCAGCCAGATGTTGAGCTATCCCCCGTTCGAGTTCTGGCCCATCCGCGAGACGCTGCCGGGGTTCCGTGCGCTCACCGGGGCATTGTTCGGCCTCATGAATGTATGGTTAGCATTCCCGTACCTGGAAGAATCCATGCGCGAAACCGAAACCGCGATCTCCGATAAGCTCGCGCGCGCAGAATTTCTGCTCGAAGAAGCGCTATCTCGCGAGTGATTCGGGACAGCCGTTCAACACAAAAACACCGATAAAAAGCCCTGGCAGATCAGTTGCCAGGGCTTTACATTTGCCAGGACTTCACACAGATATCAGGCCGTATGTACAACGCGCGCGTTGACCGTATAGCCGCGCCCGTGCAGCGAGATAATAATACGCGGGTGATCGGGGTCTTCTTCGATCTTGCGGCGCAGATTGCGGATATGATTACGCACCAATGCGGTATCCCCACCCCCCGGCGGATACTGCCACAGCGTTTCGAGCAGGCTGTTGGCGGTATGATGTTGGGAGGGATCAGCGCACAAAAAATCCAGCAAGCTGAATTCTGTAGGCGTCAAGGCAATACGCCGCTTGTTGACTACCACGCTGTAATTGTCCACTTCAAGATGAAGAGTCGTCAATATGGGAAAACGACGGCTGATTGAGCGCCGGATCAGGGCACGGATACGTGCAATTAGTTCGCTCATGGCGAATGGTTTGCGTATGTAGTCATCCCCCCCGCAGTCAAGCGCCTGAGCCACATGCTCCGCATCGTTTTCCGTACCTAAGAACAGAATGGGAACGTCATTTACAAATGGCAGGGCACGCATACGCGCACACAACTCAAAACCGCTCATGTCGGGCAAGCCCAGGTCCAACAGCAGGACATCAGGCCGGTTATGACGAGCAAGCTCCAGGGCCGCACGCGCATTATTTGCTTCGATTACATGATAGCCCTGGTTCCGCAGTCCCTGGACCATCGCATCACGAATGTCATTGTCATTGTCAGCAAGCAGGATAGTGATATCAGTGCGTTTTGTCATGTCAGGCTCACAAAGGTTGATAGCGTGTGTCTGGCTTTAAGTATACGTGACAATTACGCACTTGTGAGACGGCTGCCGTGAAAGTTATATGAAAAATCTTTCACGGCCTCTCGACTATCCATTAATCATGTAGCCTACCCCGTGAATAGTACGGATGAAAGTCGTGTTCGAATCGCGTTTTTCCAACTTGGCCCGCAGATTGCGCACGTGCGCACGCACCAGATCGGGATCGCCGGTTTCCGGCGGGTAATCCCAGACCGCTTCCAGCAAATGCTGTGGCGAAAGCGCCTGGTTAGGATGCTCCATCAGGTAACGCAGCAGGCGGTGTTCGGTGGCGGTCAGTTGAATAGGCGGGTTCTCGCCCACGAAAACCTGGTGCGTATTGGAATCAAGCTTTAAGCTGCCAATCGTGATCACCGGGCTTTCGATCACCGTATTGCGATAACCGCGCCGCACCAACGCTCGTACCCGCGCCGTCAGTTCCGACAGTTCGAACGGTTTCGGCACGTAATCGTCGCCACCGGCATCCAGCCCGGCGACAACATCATCCGTCTGTCCCCTGGCTGTCAGGAACAGGATCGACAGGCTATTGTACTGGTCATCGGCGCGTATTTTTCGGCAGACGCTCAGACCGTCCAGCCCCGGCATAATAATGTCGAGGATCACCAGGTCTGGGCGGCGTTCAGCCAATAGTTTCAGCGCTTCAAGACCCGAAGAAGCGCGACCGACTTCATAACCCTCACGTGTGAGCGCGCGCGTCAGGGTTCCTAGCACATCAGGATCATCGTCAACAGCCAAAATGTAAGGGGTTGTCATAGAGATACTCGTTTGTTATAGACCGGCAGATGAATGATAAAGCGCGTGCCTTGATTATATTGGCTCTCCACCGAGATGCTACCCCGGCATTTTTCCACGATCTGTTTGCAGATATGCAGCCCTAAACCGGTGCCTTCTCCGGGTGGTTTGGTGGTATAGAACGGCTCGAAAATACGCTTGTACCGGTTTTCAGGGACGCCTGCACCGTTATCCCATACCACCACCTCAACCAACCCGTCATCACCCTGATAGCGTGTGCTGATGCCGATGGTTGGATCGCGCCGCCCGGTAACAGCATCCCGCGCATTCAATAACAGATTCAGCCAGACATCCTCAAGCTGGCCCTGAATACCGCTAATATACGGCAGTTCATCGGCCAGATCAACGCGCAACGTGACGTTTCCCTGCTGGACATGCGTCTTCACCAGCGTGAGCGTGTTGCGAATCGTGTCATTGGCGTCCAATGGCTGCGGGGTTTCGTCGATGCTGTGCTGGCGCGCCATCGTCAGCAACCGGCGCACAACTTCGTGCGCGCGCTTACCCGCCCGGAAGATCGCTTCTAGCGGCTCATAGTCTCGCGCATCGGGAGTTAAGTCTTGCAGCATCATCTCCGCATCACCCAGAATCGTCGTCAGCGGGTTATTGATCTGGTGGGCAACGGCGGCAGCCAGTTCGCCCATAGCGGACAGACGCGCCGTCTGGACCAGCTTACTCTGCGTGCGGTGCAGTTCTTCCAGGCTCAGCGCCAGGTCACGGTAAAGACGTGCGTTATCCAGCGCATTAGCCGCCTGGGACACCAACGCCTGTGCCAGTTCGATCTCGCGGCGCGTGAATACCCGGTCATTGAGCGTATCAACCAGGAAGACCAACCCGGCAGTTTCATCTTTGATGGTTAGCGGCAGCGCAAGCAAACTGCGCCCATGTCCCGCGTCACAGAGGTCTTTGAGTTGATGAATATCCAGTTCCGTAGCCGCGCGCGGATTCTTGAGCAGTTCAGCTACCTGGGGAAATTCTCCCAGCCTGATGCTGGGCTGTATCTCACCCTGCCAGATGACTTCCCCATAAGACAGCATAACATCGAACTGCCGCTGCGCCGCATTCCACAGCGCGATATCGCAGGAATTCGCTTTCGCAGCATCCAGCATTTCCTGGGCCAGCCGGAACAGGTTTCGGCGCTGCTGCGCGGGAGCCGATCCAACCAGCAGGACCACCGCCTGCAACGCCTGTTGATGCAGGACCGTGGCAGCCGCTTGAGAAATGGCCTGATCGGGATAAGGTGAGTGCAGGCGGTAAAACGTCCCTACGCCGAGCAACTGGTCATCCACATACAGTGGAATATACAGGATATTGCTTGCATAATACTGGTGCGGATTCCACGCACTATCAATACTGGTTGGGTCAGGGTCCGGCGGGGTTGCGATCACGATCTGGCGAGTCTCCATCATGTGCCGGAGCGCCGGATTATGGTTAGCTAACCAGACCGGCCCGTCTGATGCGCTCCACAACGCGCGGTAGCGAATCGCCAGTGGGTGCAGCTCGTTAGAATCCGTGTGCCATTCCGTGATATAACACTGCGTTACGTCCAGCGCGCCGATCAACTGGGTAGCAATGATCGAAAGCACGCGGTCAAGCGCAAGAGTCGAATTCGTCGCATCGGCGGCCTGAACAAGCGTACTCAGTTCGCGCGTGCGCAGCAGGCGTTCCGTATACAGGCGCGCGTTTTCGATGGCGATAGCGGCATGGGCGGCGAGGTCTTGCAAGAGTTCGGTATCGTGTTCAGTGAATGAGCGCGTCGCGTGGCGGTTGTTAATACCCAAAACGCCGATTGGTTGGCCCTTGATCGATAGCGGTACGTACAACAGTGAACGCACCAGGTATTCGGTCTTGAGTTTGTGCAGCCCTTGATCGCCCAGCAAGATCGGTTTGCCCGTGCGATAAACCTGCCCGGCGAGTGTGTCTTGCGTGCGTATGCGGAAGTTGCGCGCCGTTTCGCTGTCCAGACCTTTGCCCGCGCGAATATACATCGCCTCATCGTTTTCGTCGGGCAGCAGCAGCAAGCCTTCTTCGGCATTACACAACCGCACGGCGGCATCGACAACTTGAGTGAGCAGCGTATCCAGGTCCAACTCAGCATTCAACGAACGTGCCAACATCGAAAGCGTTTTCTGTTCCATCAGGCGGCGCTCTAGCAGTTTACTGGCCTCGGAACCTGTGGATTCGGAGGTCGCGTATACGATATCGACATCCACATCCGGTGACGCCTCATAACTGCTGCCACTAAGCACATGGCTCAGATGCTGCAACAAGGTATTTTCCGAAAACGGGCGCTGAATCACGGAGCTGGCCCCCTGCGTCAGCGAGGAATGCGGAGATACGTCGTCACCGGGCTGGACCAATACGATCCAGCGCACATGCGCAAACTGCCTGACGTAATCGCTGAGGGGGCGATTATTGCGATCGCACATGCTGCCGTCAATCACTGCCAGCGCGAAATCCTCGTGTTCTATCGCATAGACGGCATCATCCACATAGTACGCTTGATGCACGGAATATCCGGCACTTTGCAAAATCCTGGCAATGCGATCCATTTCATCTGGATCATTTTCTGCCAATAAAATACGAAGTGCCTTGATTTGTGGCGAAAGATTAGCCATTGTCTGTTTGCTTCTTGAATGCGTTATGCCGTTGATAGTTATCAGTAGTCAGTCTGAAATGTAACATCATGCAGAACGGTATCAGTTCTACACCACAAACGTAAAATTTGTAAAGTCTCAGCCCCGATATTGTCGCACGACACGCCGAAATGTGCTACAGGCTGAGTCTTTGGCGGCGGTGGGCCAGATCATCTTCGACCGCTTGCTCGTCGACCGCTTCAGGCGTGTGAGAAACGCGAGTGAGCGGATCGTTCTTTTGTTCCGCCGCTGCCGCGCGAACCTTGCGCAGCCGTTGGGACAGCGACTCCGCGTCGTCCTCGGCGTTGCTGCCGGGCGCGACAGTGGATGCTGGTGCGGCGGGTTGCTGTTCGGCCTGCGCGGCGGCAGCTTCCAGGGCGTTGACGTGCCGCAGCAAGTCAAACGTGGCATCCCGGTGCTGCATCAAGTCCGCTTCAAGCATCGCACGTTGGCGCTGTACCAGTTGAATCTGGCGCACGAGATGGCGCGCTGCAGCTTCGTCGCCACGTTGGATCGCGATATCCGCCTGCTGATCCCAGGTTTCGATCTCACGCTGCATCCTGTCAAGTTCGGCGCTGATGCGGTCGTCGCGGTCCTGCGCGGACTCAATTTGTTCGCGCAGCATAGCGATCTGCCGGTCGAGTTTTTTCCCCGATTTGGGCAGCGCATCTTTTTTACGCTGACCTGCCGGACTATCCCCCACCAGGGAATTTAGACGAGATTTTACCAGTACATTGAGTTTGTTGATGAGTCGAGTCATGGTTCCCCCACAATTCATCTATTTCATACGCGAATCTTGCGTGCACTGGCGCGAATGGCTATCGGCGTGGACTGTTCTGTACGCTATAATTCTATTCTAACAGCTAAAATGTTCCAGAAAGGTTCATGCGTGCATCGCCTTGAGAGTGACGGACTGGTATTTTACCGGTTCGAGCAGTGGTCCGATAGTGACCGGTTCAAACACGGCATTTTCACACGACTGGGCGGCGTGAGCGCGGCCCCCTGGGGATCGCTGAACGTGGGCGGCACGGTGGGCGACGACGTGGACGCCGTGCGCGAGAATCACCGCCGCATGTACGCGGCCCTGAACCTGGACCCGTCACAAGCCTGCACAGTATGGCAGGTCCACAGCGCCGATACTGTGGTGGTGCGAGGACCGGTCGCCAACCGGCGCTGGCTGGCTCGCGCCGACGGTATGATCACCGACCGGGCCGGTTTGTCGCTGGCGATGCGCTTCGCTGACTGTACGCCGATTCTGTTATACGACCCGGTACAGCATGTGATCGGCATGGCTCACGCCGGGTGGCGTGGGACAGTGAGCGGAGCGGGAGTCAGCGCGGTACACGCGATGCAGTCCGCTTATGGCACACGCCCGCAGGATATCCAGGCGGGCATCGGCCCCAGCATCGGGCCAGAACGCTACCAGGTGGGCGAAGAGGTCGTCGCAGCGGTCCGGGACACCTTCGGGCACACGGACGGGTTGATACAACGTGCCGAAGATGGCAGCGCGTATCTCGACCTGTGGGCCGCGAACCGGCTGGCGTTGCAGCGGTCCGGAGTCACACAGATCGAGGTGGCGGGTATCTGCACCGCCACGCGCACCAATGAATTTTACTCGCACCGTGCCGAAGCCGGGCGTACAGGCCGGTTCGGGGCGGTGATGGCACTATCAGGGATATAGCCTTATCATGTCTGCGATTGAAAATCGCATCGCGGAACGTGTGCAGCAGGTACAGAATACCATTGCTGCCGCGTGTGAACGTGCCGGGCGCTCCCCCGGTGACGTGACGCTCGTCGCCATCAGCAAGCAGCATTCCGCTGCCGAGATCGTAGAAGCCATTGACGCGGGCGTGCGCCACCTGGGTGAAAACCGGCTCGAAGAAGCCCTGCCCAAGATCAACGCAGTAGCCGGATTGACTGACACGCCGGTTACATGGCACATGGTCGGGCATGTGCAGGATCGCAAAGCGCGCCACGTGCTGACCGGTTTTGCAGTGCTGCACTCGCTAGACAACGTGCGGCTGGCCGAACGGCTCAGTCATTTTCTGGCGCAGCGCGACAGCACGCTAGACGTTTTGTTAGAGATCAACGTTTCCGGCGAAGAGTCAAAATCCGGTTGGGCAGCATCTCACTGGCGGGATGACCCGGCCCAGCGCCGCGCGCTGTGGGATGACGTGGCGCGTGTGCTTGCGCTGCCGGGTATTCACGTGCGCGGGCTGATGACGATGGCCCCGATTGTTGCCGATGCCGAAGAAACGCGCCCGGTGTTCGCGGCGCTGCGCACGCTGCGCGACGCGCTGGCGGCGGATTTCCCGGAGGCGGACTGGCGCGATCTCAGTATGGGCATGACCGATGATTACCCGGTCGCGGTGGAAGAAGGCGCGACCCTGGTAAGAATAGGCCGTGCGGTCTTCGGGCCGCGCGCATAACTCGTTAATCTGGTATACAATGGTCAGCAGGAGGGACTCCTTTGGCAGCATTGTTCGCAATCTTTGCGGTTTTTCTCGAAATCTATTCGTTCGTGATTCTCGCGCGGGTGCTGATGAGCTGGGTGAATATCAATCCTGACAGCCCCATCGCACGCACGCTCTATGACCTGACCGAACCCGTGCTGGCACCGGTACGCAATGTGTTACCAACGGCGGGAGGGTTAGATTTCAGTCCAATCATTGTCCTGATCCTCGTACAAATGGTGGCGAACATGCTCCGGATGATGGCCGGGGGATAATGCCGCGTCTTCAATAGTGAAACGCGGTTTCAGAAAGGGGTAAGCACACTATGCCGCGCGAATTCCGTATTACTGACGCTCAACACGGGGCAGCGTTCACGGTCCGGGTGGTGACGCGGGCAGACGAAGTTGAAATTGTCGGTATTCAGGATGACGGTTCCCTGAAAATCCGCCTGACCGAATCGCCCGCCGAAGGTCGCGCCAACACCCAGTTGATTGGCTTCCTGGCCGATCTGCTCGAAGTGGATGCGACACAGATCGAGATTGTGGCCGGGGAAGACAAACCCAACAAAATCATCAGCATTGAAGATGTACAACCGGGTGTGATCGAAGAGCGTTTGCTCGGCAAAATCTAACGTTCGCCCGGCACACCGCTGTCACATGAAGATGCTGACTAAAGCAAAACCGCGTCGCCAATTGCGGTACGCCACGCACATCACTGTGCTGGCGTTTATTGTGTTAGTGTTAGCGGCGTGCCGCAGTGATTCGCAGCCGGACACATCCGGCACGGGGAGCCTGCCAACGCGCACATTGGTTCCACCAACCGTCACCCCCACACCTACACCCACCATCACGCCGGGCACCCCACCCCCCACCGATTTACCCGGCCCTTCGGCGCTGCGGCCCGCTACCGCAATCCCCACACCGGAACC
This sequence comes from uncultured Anaerolineaceae bacterium, assembly GCA_964567525.1. GTDB lineage: Bacteria > Chloroflexota > Anaerolineae > Aggregatilineales > Aggregatilineaceae > CAYRNY01. The sequence goes on along the minus strand of CAZMNL010000029.1, from coordinate 3,520 downwards.
ACATGCTGAACAGGTCATTGTGACTCAGGCGCTTGAGCACTTACTCACCACGCAACCTGTTGAGCGCGACGACATCCGCCTGATGAGCCTGGAATCGTTTGTATGGCGTGATGAAGCGTGGGAATGCCAATTGCTGTACGAAGCGGGCTATACCGATTTTGCCAACGTTCCCGGCTATCGCGTGGTGTTCAACGCAGGTAGCCGGGTATTTGTCTATCACACCGATACACACGGGCGTGTGCGGTTGTGCCGGGACGCGCAGTGGCTGCGGCAGCACGGCGAGCCGTTGATCACCGATCCAATTGCCGAAGCGATGGTTGAGCGCAGCCGCCGCGATGCCGCCCGCCGGTTTGATACGCCCGATACCGCACTGGAACTGGTGAGCGTACTCACCCTGACGTGGCCGGATGCCAGCCTGGGCTGTCCAAAAACGGGCGCAGAATACGACAACCGCGAAACGCCCGGCTACCGCATCGTGTTCGAAACAGGCGATGCGCAGGCCATCTATCACACCAGCGTTCAGGATATCGTTTTCTGCACGCCGGAAGAAGAGCTTTTACCCGGCGTGCTGCGGCGCGCGCTGCCTTGAAAACATCACATGTTTTGCGGCCTGGGATGGTCTTTGTTTACTCACAGCGCTTCCTAAACCAGTCCGGGGAGCGGCTGGCCCAGGCGTGTCTGGATATCCGACAGCGCCGCATACGCTGCGGCGCGCACACGCGCATTGCGATCCCGCAGCGCCGCATACAGCGGTTTCAGCGCCGCAACGTGTCCCAACCGGCCCAATGTCTGCGCTGCCAGCACCTTAAAGTCGGGACTGCCTTCCTGCAATATGCGGATCAGAATCTGGCGTGAGGCTTCACCCGCAGGCACGACCTGCCCCTTCTCCCCAGCCCATTCCACGACCCAGGTCAGTGTATCCGGTTCGGGATGCGCGTGCAGACCGTCATGCTCCGGTGACTGCACCGACAGAAAAGCGGTCTCGGCGGCGCTGCGCACGTACCACTGCTCATCCTCAAACATGGCGCGGTATAACTCCGTCATTGCCCAGGAACTCTGCACGCGGCCCAACCCGTAGACTGCCGCGCGGCGAATGCCGATTTCCTGGGCAATAATCGCCTCGCGCAGTGTCTTATGGCCCTCGCCAGGGATCGCGGCCATCGCTTCGGCAATGGCACGCTGTAACTCGCTGGCCCCCTGAAACAGGCCATGAACCATCACTTCGATAGCCTTATCCGTACCGATTGCGCCCAGGGCCAGCGCCGCAGCAAGCGGCACGTCACGATGCTCAACGGCCATCTGCGCTTCGAGATCGGGGATCGCGTCCTCAAGCCCCAATGCGCCCATCCCCAGGCAGCCAATCCGCTTGATATCGGGATTCTCTGACTGCGCCGCCTGCCGGAAGACGAACAATACGTTACGCTCACGGGCGGCAATCATCGACGCCATCGCGCGCTCGCGCACCGCAGGATACTGCTGCGGAGCCAGCAGCGCAGCCCCCAAACGGCGCAGCAATTCGCCGCGCCAACTGGCATCGGGCGGCGCATCCGGCAGCCAGCGCACCATGCCAAACAATGTGCTATAGAGCAGGTCCGGCGGGGTTTCCATGCGGCGCTGAATCGCAGGCAGCAAGTCCATAATCGCGGCAGCAAAACCCAGGGCATTCTGCCACGCCGGTTCGAGCGCAACTTCGGCGGCCCGTTCCGGCCCGGCCTGCTCTATCGCGCGGCTGGCAAGGTAGCTGGCAATCTGCCAGTGCGCGAAATCATAACGTTTCTCTGGGCGCGCGACCAACAACCCGTCGTTCACCAGCGCGGCCAACATCTCAGATTTGACTGCTGGTTCGGTGGTGTCTGCGGCCTCGGCATCGCCATTCACCGCAGGCATAATAGGCTGCTGGGCCGCAACATACCGCGCGGCCAATTCGAGCAACGCCGGATAGTGCGCCGCGTCCGAGAGATGGCGGTTAACGAATGCGTCATACCAGCCGATGCGCCCGGTTTCGCGCGCATCCTCAGCCAGACCGGTCCACACCTTAAGCGTGACATCCGCAATGGTGCGGGCGCGGTTGTCATTGCGCAGGCGTTTGAGTATATCACCATCAGGCCTGGTGTCTGAATGCCGCGCCCATGCGTGGCCCCAGCGCTCTACCAGGTGATCATATTCACCCTCGCGCCATGCACGCAAAAACGACGGCGTAAACCCCAGAGTCAGCAGCGCCTCGTAACCCGCCGCCGGACCTGCGATCACGATCATATTACGGCCATACTGGTCCAGCAGTGCCTTCAACCAGTAGTAAATCGTTTCCTGTGCGCCCGGACTGAGATCGTCGTAGCCGTCCAGCAGCACAAGCGCGCGGCCCTCTTCCAAAACCGGGTAAAGCGCACTGCCTACAAAGCGCGCAGTCACCGCGGATACCTGCCGCTGCACCGCACGCATTAACGGTTCCGCCGGATCAAACGCCGCACTATCGCGCCCATAAGCCGCGAGATCGAATTCCAGGTCGCGGATATCGATCAGGATCGGCACCAGCGAGCGCAGATCAGTTTTGGGCAGGGCTGACTGGTCGCCCTCGTCGGTCATCACAAAAAACTCGCGCCGCCGTTCCTCAGCTTCCTGGAGCTTCTCCAGTGCGCGTTCCTGCATCTCTTCACGCTGGCGGGCGCGCTGTTCGCGTTCCGATTCGGAAAGGCCCTCTTCCTCTTCCTGGATCGTCTGCGCGGTCAGGTCTTCGAGGCTCTCGAAGCTGATCTCGCCCAGCGCCATCAACGCCAACGTGGTGAGCGCGGTACTTTTTCCGAGTCCGCTGTTGCCCAGGATGGCAATATGGCGATCTCCTGCACCCAGGTCGCTGAGCGCCATCGTCTGAATATTGTACGGGGCATAGCTGAAAGGCAGATCATGGATCAATGGCACAATCTGGAAAATGTCCGCGATCTCCGCGTCATCCGCCAACGGGATAACCGGCGAATCTGCCGGGATCAGACGCGGTTCGATCAATACCTCGCTCAGCTTGAACAAGCGGCCCGCCATATGGCGGCGTTCGAGATACGGCAGTATCTCGCGCACATACCGCTCATCCACCGCCTGCCCCACCGATTCCCGCGTGGCTTCGATACGGCTTTCCGCAGAGACGCGCAACTGTGCAAGCTGTTTACGCGAGAGCCACGCCGCCGCCGAAAGCCCCGAAGCTGTGCCAAACCCCAGCAAAAATGATAATGGATCAAAGCGCATGAGGGACTCCCCCTTGCTCTAAAAAGCGACCAGAATACGCCCGCAGCTTATACACTGTACAATTACATCACCCTGGCGGACTTCTTGGGCGAGCGTGGTCGTCTGGCGCACGCCGCAGGCCGTACAGCTATCGTCCTTCATCCGGACGACCGCAAGCCCCTGGCGTTTCGTTCGGATATCTTTATAGAGCGCCCGATTTTCGCGCGAGATTTGGGCGGCAAGCGGCTGGCGTTCCGCTTTAAGGCGGGACAAAGCGGCCTTCAATTCTTGAAGTTCAGCATTCAAT
>CAZMNL010000028.1:0-15929 GCA_964567525.1 uncultured Anaerolineaceae bacterium | reverse complement strand
TGTGAACCTGGTGATCGACGGCTGTTCGATGGACTGCGCGAAGAAGACCTTCGATCGCCATGGGATCACGAACTATATGCAAATCAAGGTGACGGATCTGGGTATCGAGAAGATCAAGGGCGTCCGTTTCACCCATCAACAGGTTGATCAGGTCGTCATGGGTGGCGCGGGAGTCCACCAGGATGTGATCGGCGTGCCGGACGGCCCAGGCGATCTGGTCGCTGTAGTGGCGGCGGCTGTCAGCGGTCATGAACTGCGGGTAGTGCAGAAAATGCAGGTCGTGGATCGTGATCACATGCCGCCGCGCGCCGTACTGCGGCGGGATTACGTCCGGCGTGTGCAGGATATCGAGCCTGCGCGGGATCAACTCTGCTGACAGTGCCCAGCGCTCCAGCCGGTGATGGCACGGCGTCAGCGTGTCGGTGCGCGTGAAGTTGGCGGCGGGCGTTTTGTCCGTCCGGTCGCGCCGGTGGTGGATCACGTGGTAGGCGTTGGACGAGTCCAGCCCGGCTAACTCGTTGATGAGCTGCCGGGTGTATTCGGCGATTCCGCCGGGGCGATAATAAACCAGTCGGGCATCGATTCCTATGCGCATGGCAGACAAGTATAGCTGAGGGGCGCATTCCGACCAACCCCCATTTCGCCGCGAACCATGCAAACCTTGCTGTGCTATCGCGCTATCTGACAGATTGAGCAACCATGTTATAATGCGTCTTGATGCAGAGAGATTCAGTGTTGGTAGGAGTTGGCTCATGGATTTACAACAAGCAGCCCGCATGATCGAATGGCTCGACGACGAGCGCCGGCGGGATAAGAATACGATTGCGTTATTGGAAGAGCGTCTCGCCCAGCAGCGCGACGTGATGGAACAGATGACACGCCGCCTGGATGGGCTGGAATCCGAACAGTCGTCGATTCGTTCGTCGTATGTCTCGGTCACCCGCGAGCAGGAGTTATCCGAGCAGTTGCGGGTTGAGTTCCAGCAGATGCTCGAAAATTCGGAGAGCAAGCGCCTGATGGCCGAACGCGAGGCCGAGCGCCGCGCCGATATTGCGCGGGAGAGCATTGCACGCATGGTCCGCGAGCTTGAAGACCGCGCCGAGGGCCTGGAACGCGCCATTGAGGAACTGCCCGCCGCCCGTGTCGAGCGCGACCGTGTAGCGTCGGCGTTGGCTGCCGTCCAGCAGCGCATGGAAGACCTGACCAAGAAATTCGAAGAGCCGGAGCGCCGTATCACGTTCCTTGAGGAGCAGCGCCGTCAGGATGCGCGCCGTATCTCTGATGTCCAGTCTGAACTGCCCGAAATTCAGAAACAGCTTGACTCCCACCGCCCCAAACTCGACGGCCTGGAAGGAATGGTGCTGCGTAACGAAAAGCGCATCATCGAGATTCAGACCTCCGAGCGTGAGCGCCGCGACGAGATCCAGCAGTTTATTGACCAGCAAACCCTGCTGCTCCAACAGCGCGATCAGCAGGTGGCCGAACTGACGCGCAGCTTCGGCTCGTATGACGAGGACATGCAGCGCTACGTCGAACGCTTCGAAAGCTGGGCCGAAACACACCGGCAGATGCGTAAGGTGTTGGACGATTTCGAGCGCATCGCCGAACGCCTGGGCCGCCGCATCAACGAGGTGGCCGAGATGCAGCGTCTTTCGGAAGAACGCTTCCGCCAGGAGTGGAACGACTGGATCGCAGACGATCAGAAGCGTTGGAAGCAGTTCACGCTGACCAATGATGAGGCGTGGCGCAACCACGAGAAACAGCTTGACCAGTTCCGACAGGGGGTGGATGCGCTGCAAGGCGATATTGCCCCGCTGCGCGGCAGTGTGGAACGCATGTGGCAGCTCGAACGCGCCCGCGCAGAACTCTACCGCGACCGCTACCAGGAACTGCTGCTGCAATATGACCAGGTGGAACGTGCGGCCCCGGTTTCGGTTACGCCCGCCACACCCCCGCCAGGAACCAGCAGCAACGGCAGCGAGAACGGATAACGCCTTCACCGGTCAATTGCGTTGATTTGCCGCCCGGCGATGTTTGGCACTACTTCTGTTTTGGCCCCAACCCTCCTATAATGGAGGTAAGGCCAGTGTCAAGCGCGGGCGGTTTTTGATTCCCTCCGCTACAGCTTATCGCGTGTTTGAAATGTGATGTTGAAAGGAGCCGGTAGATAGTTGATTGGTGAGTAGACGACCAACGATAACCGAATATTTTGTTTTACCCGGAGTAAAATATGGTTGATAAGCAGATTACTAAAGAGGAATTACTGGAGCGCGCCAAAAAGCCAGCCGCCGATGCGATGCGTTTGCACCGCTTCTACCAGGGCAAGACCCAGATCGCGCTGCGCTGTCGCGTGCGCGACCTGCACGACTTCGCCATCTGGTACACGCCCGGCGTCGCGGCCCCCTGCCGCGCGATTGCCGACGATCCCGACCTGGTATACGAGCTGACCAACAAGTGGAACACCGTCGCCGTAATCTCGGATGGTACGCGCGTGCTGGGGCTGGGCGACATCGGCCCCAAAGCCGGGCTGCCCGTGATGGAAGGCAAGGCGCTGTTGTACAAGTACCTGGGCGGCATTGATGCGTTCCCGATCATGCTCGACACCAAAGACCCCGATAAAATCATCGAAACAGTCTTGATGATGCAGCCCGCCCTGGGCGGCGTCAACCTCGAAGATATTTCTCAGCCTAAGTGTTTTCGCATCCTGGATACGCTGCGCGAACACGCCGAGATTCCGATCTGGCACGATGACCAGCAGGGGACGGCCAGCGTGGTGCTGGCGGGAATGATCAACGCGGCCAAGATCGTCGGCAAGCATTTGCAGGACATGCGCATCGTGTTTGTCGGGGCAGGGGCCGCGAATGTGGCCTGTTCCCGCCTGCTGTTTGCTTATGGTGTCGAACCCTCGAATACGATCATGGTGGACATCAACGGGATTCTGGGCAAGCACCGCCGCGATATCTACCTGCGACGCGCTGAGTTCGTACAGCAGTGGAACCTGTGCATGATCACCAACATCGACGAGCTTAAGGGCGATATCGAAGTCGCCTTGCGCGGCGCGGATGCCGTGATCGCGCTGTCTGCGCCCGGTCCGGGCACGATTAAACTGGAATGGATCAAAAATATGGCGAAGGACGCAATCGTTTTTGCGGCAGCCAACCCGATTCCCGAAATCTGGCCCTGGGAAGCCGCAGAAGCCGGTGCGACAGTCGTAGCAACCGGGCGCTCGGACTTTCCCAACCAGGTCAACAACTCGCTGTGTTTTCCCGGTATTTTCCGGGGTGCGTTGGATGTGCGCGCGCACACGATCACCGACGAGATGGCGATCACGGCCTCGGAAACGTTGGCATCGATGGCCGAGGAACAGGGCCTCGCGCCGGATCACCTGCTGCCCTCAATGGACGATTGGGAGGTTTTCCCGCGCGAAGCGGCAGCAGTTGCCATGAAAGCGGTTGAACAGGGGGTTGCCCGGCTGCAAACCACGTATGAAAAGGAATACGAATACGCGACGAACATGATCCGGAACGCGCGCGAGATGACACAATTGTTGATGCGTGAGGGATTCATTCCCGAAGCGCCCGAAGAAGACGCTGAGTAGGGCATAGAAGGCAGGGAAAAACTTATGCATGAGTTAATCATTATCGGTGGCGGTCCGGCAGGGCTTGCCGCCGCAGCATATGCTGTTCGTAAGCGCATGGACGCACTGTTCATTTCGCGCGGGTTAGGGGGGCGCACCAAGCGCCATCTGGCGCTGCCCTGGGTGGAAGATTACCAGGTGGCGGTGGGCGAAGAGACGATTCAGAAGTTCCGCGCACAGCTTGATTACCTGGACTTCATGCGTGTGCGCTCGGAAGTGAGCCGCATCGAACCGCTTGATCGCGGTTTTCGCATCACCATCGCTGATGGCAAAGTCTACGATACACAGACGGTGATCCTGGCGACCGGCGCGGCGGGCGCGACGCTTGACGTGCCCGGCGAAAAAGAGTTCGAGATGCGGGGCCTATGTTACAGTGCGATGACCTACGCGCCCCTGATGGTTGATCGTAACGTGGTGGTGGTGGGGTCCGAGATACTCGCGCTGCGGGCGGTGGCGGAACTCTCACGCATTGCCACGCAGGTCACATTGATCGCCCCGCATGACGGCGACCTGGACAGCCCGGTCGGGCAGAAGGTTTTGAGCGCAGAAAATGTCGTGGTCAAGCGCCATTCCGAGGTGATCGAGATCAAGGGCGACGATTACGCGCGCAGCGTGGTGATCCGCCATGAAACGCGCGTACAGGAAATGCCGACCGACGCGATATTTATCGAAAACCAGCTAATCCCGAACTCCGACCTGGTGCTGGACCTGGTGCAGGTGGATGAATGCGGGTTCATCATCGTGGATGCACGCAACCGCACGACCATGCCGGGTCTGTTCGCAGCGGGGGACGTGACCAATGCGCTTGCGTTCCAGGTGTTGATGGGCTTGGGGGATGGTGAAAAAGCCGCGCTCAGCGCCTTTGACTACCTGCTGGGCATGGGCGGTGAAGATTTTGTCTGTAAGCTGCCCAGCTAGTAGGATTGCTGCGAGAACACTATATGTACAGGGGATCGCGCGATCCCCTGTATTCGTTTTGCTGCCAGGGGATCGGGCGTTTTAGACCGGTTCGCGCCGGACCTGTGCGCCCAGGTCGCGCAGTTTTTCGTCTACCCGTTCGTAGCCCCGGTCGATCTGCTGGATATTGCGGATCGCGGTGGTTCCGCGCGCACTCAGCGCCGCCAGCAGCAGCGCCATCCCCGCGCGGATATCGGGACTGCTGATGATTGGCACGGCGCGCAGCACGGTGGGGCCATGCACGACCGCGCGGTGCGGATCGCAGAGGAAAATCCGTGCGCCCATCTGCTCCAGTTTGTCCGTGAAAAACAGGCGGCTGTTGAACATCCACTCGTGGAACAGTACCGTTCCGGCGGACTGGGTCGCCACTACCAGCGCGATGCTCATCAGGTCGGAGGGGAACGCAGGCCAGGGCTGCGCTTTGATTTCGGGAATCTGGTTGCCGAGGTCTTGCTGGATGACGAGTTCCTGCCCGCGCGAAACGAGGATATCGTTTCCTTCCACCGTCCACTGTACACCCAGTTTGCGGAAGACCAGCGCGGCCATGTCGAGATGCTGCGGATCGGCTTCACGGATGCGGATCTCACCGCCCGTGACGACTGCCGCGCCAACAAAGCTAATCACTTCCAGGTAGTCCGCTTCGACGCGGAATTCACCGCCGCGCAGTTTGTCGACTCCGTGTATCGTGAGTTGATTGGTTCCCACGCCCTCGATCTGCGCGCCCATGCCGTTGAGCATATGACAAAGGTTCTGTACATGCGGTTCTGAGGCGGCATTGCGAATCACGGTCGTGCCTTTGGCGCGGGTGGCGGCCATCAGCGCGTTTTCCGTCGCGGTAACGCTGGCCTCATCGAGCAAGATATTTGCGCCCGTCAGCCCGTCGGCGTTCATCTTAAACGCGCCGTTGAAGTCAATATCTGCACCCAGGGCGCGCAGCGCGAGAATGTGCGTGTCCAGCCGCCGCCGCCCGATCACGTCTCCGCCAGGCGGCGCGAGTTCCAGGCTGCCGGTGCGCGCGAGCATAGGGCCTGCGAACACAACCGAAGATCGAATCTTCTGGCACAGGTCGCGGTCCAGGTCGGTACGCGCGATATCCTCGGCGTGGACCCGGATGCTGTGGTTGCCCAGGTCATCGACGCTGGCTCCCAGGCTGCGCAGCAGGTCGAAGGTGATGCGCACGTCGGCGATATCCGGCACGTTATGCAGGATCACCGGTTCGTCACTGAGTAAACAGGCGGGGAGCATTTTCAGGGCGGCGTTTTTGTTCCCACTGACGGTTACTTCCCCGGTCAGACGGTGGTTGCCTTCTACGACAAATTGTTCTTGCATAAGCTGCAATTTCCTTTAGTCGCCGCGTGATGTACTCGGCGTGCCGGTAGTCAATGTAACGGGATCGACCACGACCAGGAACACCGTGTGCGGCGGAAAATGACGGTAAGCCGTGAGCAATACATAGGCCGCTTGTCGCACGTTCTGCGGCGCGATGGCGTGCGTCAGGTCGATGCAATGCAATGCACATGCGGGCAGATGCCGAGTATAACGCCCTTGATCGTGCCCACGTAGGCATCCTGTGTGCCAAAGTCGGTCAGCAAGGCAACAATCACAGGTTGGGTCATGCGCCCGATTTTACCAGCGAAAGCGCCGGGGGCAACAGGGCCGGTTTGCAGTGTAAAAAACGTGTACCAACTTTTGCTGAGAAAGGCGCGTTGAGGTATAATTCTTAGGGTAAACTGGTCGTTTTTGGATAACTCATGTTATAATGATCGTAATAATGAACATTCGTTCTCGCAGGTGTTTGCATCACATTGCGAGCGACTTTGTGTAGACGACCGGTTGTCCTCAAGTTCTCATTGATCGAGTGCCCAAAAAAACCTCGCGTAACAACCGTTTGAATGGCATGTATTTCAGCGCAACGAAACATCGCCGGGTGGGGCTGGTAGGAGGATTCAGTGGCGGAGCAGATATCTCAGCAAACTGAAGCTAACATTCAAGTACTAAAAGGTCTGGAAGCGGTTCGCAAACGTCCCGGTATGTATGTGGGGGGGACGGATCAGCGGGCGCTGCATCACTTGATTTACGAAGTGGTGGATAACTCCATCGACGAGGCGCTCGCCGGGCGCTGTGATCGCATCACGATCACGCTGCACAGCGACGGCTCGGCGTCCGTGATGGATAATGGCGGCGGTATTCCGGTTGGTATTCACCCGGTTGAGGGCGTATCCACGCTGCAACTGATCATGACCACCCTGCACGCGGGCGGTAAATTTGACGAATCCGCGTACAAGGTGTCGGGTGGTTTGCATGGTGTGGGTGTTTCCGCCGTGAATGCGCTGTCTTCGTGGCTCATGTCGGAAGTCTGGCGTAACGGCAATGTCTACCGTCAGGAATACAAGCGCGGCTTGCCGTTGTCCGACGTGCAGCAGATGCGTGAGATGGAAGCGCACGAAAGCACCGGCACGCGCATTCGTTTCATGCCGGATTTCACCGTCATGGACGAGAACGAGTTCAACTTCAATGTGTTGGCGCAGCGTTTCCGCGAAATGGCGTTTGTGGCGCGCGGTGTGACGATCTCGCTGGTAGATGAACGTACCGAGCCAATCCCGCACGAGTTGACATTCTATTTCGAGGGTGGCATCCGGTCTTTCGTGCGGTATCTCAACCGCAACCGTAAGGCGCTGCACGAGCCTGTGTTCGTTGAGCGTGATGTCGATATCGTCTTCGAAGAAAACGGGCGCGAAGCTTTTACCGTCAATGTTGAGGTGGCTTTCCAGTATACGGACGCCTCGACCACGACCGAATTGTATTTCGCCAACACGATCCACACTGCGGACGGTGGCAGCCATCAGGCCGGGCTGCGCGCGTCGATCACGCGCACGATCAACCTGTATGCGCGTAAAGCCGGGATGTTGAAGGAAAAAGATCGCAACTTCTCCAGCAATGATACGCTTGAAGGTCTGACGGCGATTGTGAGTGTCAAACACCCTGACCCGCAGTTCGAGAGCCAGACCAAAGTCAAGCTCATGAACCCGGAAGTGCAGGGTGCGGTGTCGCAGGTGACGGCGGATGCTTTCATGGAGTTCCTGGAAGTAAACCAGCGGGATGCTCGCCGCATCGTGGAACAGTGCATGACCTCAATGCGTGCGCGTGACGCCGCCAAGAAAGCGCGCGATCTCGTGCGGCGCGGCGCGAACCTGCTGGAAAACACCACGCTGCCCGGCAAACTGGCGGACTGCTCCGAACGTGACCCGGCGCGCTCCGAACTGTACATCGTCGAGGGCGATAGCGCGGGGGGCTGCTTCTCTGGTGATACGCGGGTCGCGTTGGCCGATGGGCGTAACCTGAGTTTCCGTGAACTGGTCGCGGAGCAGGCGGAAGGCAAAGAACATTTCTGCTACACCGTTCGGCATGATGGCAAGGTCGGGATCGAACGTGCCTTACACGCCCGCGTGACCAAGCGAAATGCGGAAGTTATCCGGGTGACGCTGGATAATGGCGAAGTCATTACCTGCACGCCCGATCACCGCTTCATGCTGCGGGATGGTTCCTACAAACCGGCGTCTGAGCTGGCCCCGCAGGATTCGCTGATGCCGTTGTACCGCAAGTTCTCTGACAAAACGGAATCCGGTATCACGATTGACGGTTACGAAATGGTCTGGGACCCGCGCTCGGAAAGCTGGTTGTTCACACATATGCTGGCGGATTGGTACAACCGCTGGCAGGGTGTCTATGCGGAGGCCGAGGGCGATCACTGTCACCATATCGACTTCAACAAACTGAACAACAATCCGACCAATCTTCGCCGGATGCTGTCTGACGAGCATCTTGAATTACATCGTGTCCATGTGCAGCAGACTTTGCATCGGCCCGAAGTAATTGAAAAATGCCGTGAAATTCGCCAGAGTGAAGATTTCCAGGTGAAGATGAGTGCGCGGATGCGCCAGCCTGAAACACGTGCGATTCTCTCTGCTCAAGCAAAAGAACAATGGACAGATGAAGATTACAAGGCATATATGGGCCAGAAATGGCGCGAATACTATGACGCAAATCCTGAATATCAGGAGCAGAATCGTACTCAACTCTATCAGGCGCAATCTGAATACTGGGCTAACGTCGAAAATCGTCAGGCTCAAGCCGAACGCGTGCGGCAGTATTTTGCTGATCATCCTGAAGCGCGACAGCAAGCGTCTGAAACCGCCAAAATGCAGTGGCAGGACGCTGAGTTGCGTGAATGGCGTCGCGAACAAACACGTCAGCAATGGACTCCAGAGTTTAGGTCCAAGCGTCAGCAAACACTCAATGTAACGTACTACAACAAGACCATTGCTGCACTCAAGCAAATTGAGATTGAGCATGGTCATCTCGATCTGGATGCCTACCGGGCCTATCGTTTGCAGACGCGCGACAAGTCCTTGCTGCGTTTTGACACTTTCTGCGAGCGTTATTTTGGTGGGGATGTGGAGCAGGCGCAGCAAACTATAGCAAACTACAACCATCGCGTGGTGGCTGTGGAGCGGGTCGCGGAACGGATCGACGTGTACGATATCGAAGTGCCCAACACGCACAATTTCGCACTGGCGAGCGGTGTCTTTGTACACAACAGCGCAAAACAGGGCCGCGACCGGCACTTCCAGGCGATCCTGCCGCTGCGTGGTAAGATTCTGAACACGGAGCGCGCGCGCCTGAACAAGATTCTCGACAACAACGAAGTCAAGGCACTGATCTCGGCGCTGGGCGTCGGCATTGGCGACGACTTCAACCTTGAGCGTCTGCGCTACGGGCGCATCATCATCATGACCGATGCGGACGTGGACGGTGCGCACATTCGCACGCTGCTGCTGACCTTCTTCTTCCGCTACATGACGCCGTTGATCACCAACGGGCATCTGTACATCGCGCAGCCGCCGCTGTACCTGTTGCAATCTGGCAAGACGCGGCACTATGCCTATTCAGAAGCCGAACGTGTGCGGATTCAGGAAGACTTCAACAAACCCGGTAAGGTGAACGTACAGCGTTACAAGGGTTTGGGCGAGATGAACCCCGACCAGTTGTGGGACACAACCATGGACCCCGCCAACCGGACCCTGCTGCAAGTTACCATCGAGGACGCGGCGGAAGCGGATCGTGTGTTCGATATGCTGATGGGCAGCAGTGTGCCGCCGCGCCGCCGGTTCATCACCACGCACGCCAAGCGCGCGACGCTGGACGTGTAATCTCGTCCACGCGCGCCAAACCGAACCCCAAACCAACGGGCCTGTTTATCACACAGGCCCGTTATAGATCGTGACTGGCTGCCGCGTGGGGTGGGGCGCTTAGTAAAGCTGTACGACGCTGTTTTCGGCCAGCACCAGCCGGTGCGTTTGCGGCTTGGCGGGCGAGCGGACCACGCTCGCATGGTCGGCGATCAGGCTGGCGTCAATGCGTCCTTCGATATTCTTGATCGTCACGTGGTCCATGACGATGCTGTGTTCGATCTCGCTGCACGCGATCTCAACGTCGTTGCCGATGGCGGTGTAGGGGCCGATATACGAATCCCGAATGACCGTGTTCCTGCCGATGATCGCGGGGCCGCGCACTACGCTGTTGATGATCTGCGCGCCTTCGCCCAGCGTGACGCGGTGCGAGACGGTGGAGTCGCCCTGAATACGTGGGTCATCCTCAATGGCGGGCGTGAAGGGTTTTTCTTCCAGCACAAGCTGATTAGCCAGCACAATCGAATCGGCGTTCCCGGCATCGATCCACCAGCCGTTGACCACGTAGGGGATGACGGTTTTTTGCTGGTCCAGCAAATACTGGATCGCGTCGGTGATTTCCAATTCGTTACGCCATGACGGTTTGATGTGCTCGATGGCGTCGAAGATGTCTGGTTGGAAGACGTAGACCCCGGCCACCGCCAGGTTTGAGGGTGGGTCTTTGGGTTTTTCAACCAGTCGCTTGATTCTGTCGCCCTCCAACTCGGCTACGCCAAACGCGCTTGGGTTGGGCACTTCGGTGAGCGCAATAGCCGCGCGCGCGCCAGTTTCGACAAACTGGGTAGCCAACACTTTCATCGGGTCCTGGAAGATGTTATCGCCCAGGTACATGATAAACGGTTCGTCCCCGATAAACGGCTGCGACAGTTTGGCGGCGTGGGCCAGCCCGCGCGGGTTTTCCTGGGCGATGTAGGTCAGCGGTACGCCGACGGTTTCCATGCCGTCGCCAAGCCGGGTATGGATCGGGGAATCCAGACTGTTGACCACTAATCCGATTTCAGTCGCGCCCATGCTGATCAGGGTTTCAATCGCGTATTTCAGCAGGGGTTTGTTGGCAACCGGGACCAACGGTTTCGGCATGGTGAGTGTGACGGGATAGAGCCGGGTGCCTTTACCGGCACAGAGGACAATCGCTTTCATCAAATCCCTCTCTTATACGAAGATCGTAAGCGTGCGAGATAGTGTTACATGAAGATGCTAACCTACACCCAGCGGCGGCGCAAGTGGGACAGGGTGCAATCCGTTAGTTAGATGGGGTCTGTTCCAGGATTTTAAGCCATTTATCCGCTTGTGCCTGCCGTTTTTTATTGCTTTCGAACAGTTTTTTAGCGGCCTGCATATCGAGTATGGCCTGTGCGATGTTGTCCATTTCATAAAATGCGACGGCGCGGTGATAGTAAATCTCTGCGCGGTCTTTGGCGATGAACTGCGCGCGAGAGAAATGATCGATGGCGGCCTGGTAATTTTTCTGCTGGAAGGCACGCAGTCCGCGCCCGTAATGCGCGAGCCACTGCGTTGGGTCCAGCCGCAGGGCATGGGCAAAGTCGGCTTCGGCATCGTCCGGCCAGCCCGCCTGTAAAAGCACCAGGCCACGCGCGGTATAGAGTTCGGCATCGCGCGGCGTGTGATCGATGGCTGCATCCAGGTCAGCCAGCGCCAGGTCGTGTCTCTCTTTGGTAAAATGATGCAGCCCGCGCTCGTAATAACGCTCGGCGATGCTCAGGCGGATACCTTTAGCGCGGCGCGGTGGTGATTGATCGGCGGGATTCATGAGTTTTTGGCTTTCAGGAAAATGAAAATTTGTTAGTATTTGCATCAGGCTTGTGCCCTTTTTGCACAATCCGAGTATAGTGTACATTATTGGTGTTTGCTGCACCAAACCATAGCCTACCACGTTATGTGTGTTTATCGGTTTAGCGGATATCTGGCGGGTGTTTTGGGAAGGGGGATCGCGTGATTATCTGTCAGCACTGCAACTATGAGAATCCCGACGATCAGATACTATGTATTCAGTGCAGTATGCCCTTGAAACTTGATTCTGACGTTTTACGCGCTGATGCGGAATCCAAAGGGGCGACCCAGGTGCTCGATGAAGCGCCGCAAGCGTCCAGCGTACCCCGTTGGGGGACGGCCAGCCTGGGAACCGAGCGCAAATTACTTCTGCATGTGCGGGGCCATGATACCCCGTTGATTGTCCCGTTAGCGGAAAAACTCATTGTGGGTCGTTATGATACGGAAACCGAACAGAGTCCAGAAGTTGATCTAAGTGGGTACGATGCGGCGCGGTTGGGGGTATCGCGCCACCATGCGCTGATTCTGGCTGAAGACGACGGCTTGAAAGTGATGGACCTCAACAGCGCCAATTTCACGTATATCAACGGGCAGCGCCTGATCGCACACCAATCGCGTATTCTGCGCGATGGAGACGAACTGCGCCTGGGGCATATGGTCATCCGCATTGCTTTTGCTTAACGGTGATGGACATCTGTCATCCCTTATCAAACTGAGAGAGTACATATGTTTGATCCGCGTGATCCACTGTGGTACAAAGATGCTGTATTCTACGAACTATATTTACGCGCGTTTCAGGATGCGAATGGCGATGGACATGGCGACCTGCGCGGCTTGCTGACCCGGCTGGACTATTTGCAGGCGTTGGGCGTGGATTGCATCTGGCTGCTGCCGATTAATCCTTCTCCCCTGGTTGATGATGGCTATGACGTGGCAGATTATTGTGACATCCACCCGGATTTCGGCACGTTGGAAGACTTCAAGGCGCTGGTTGATGGCGTGCATGAACGCGGCATGAAGCTGATTATAGATGTGGTGGTCAACCACTCATCCGATCAGCATCCCTGGTTCCTGGAATCACGTTCTGCGAAAGATGCGCCCAAGCGCGATTGGTATGTCTGGAGTGAGACGAACCAGCGCTTCCCTAACGCCCGTGTGATCTTTCTCGATACGGAAGAATCGAACTGGGGCTTTGATGAACTGACCGGTGAATACTACTGGCACCGGTTCTATACCGAACAGCCCGATCTCAACTACGACAATCCCGAAGTGCAGCAGGCCATGCTGGACATTATCGATTTCTGGTTGGCGCTGGGCGTTGACGGGTTTCGTGTCGATGCCGTGCCGTATTTGTATGAGCGTGAAGGGACCAACTGCGAGAATCTGCCGGAAACGCACGAGTTTGTACAGCGTATGCGTGCGCATGTCGATGCGCGCTGGCCGGAGCCGCGCCGTATTCTGCTGGCGGAAGCCAACCAACCCCCGGAAGATGTCAGCGCCTATTTTGGCAATGACAATGAGTTTCACATGGCGTTTCATTTCCCAATCATGCCGCGTTTGTTCATGGCGTTGAAGCAGCGCAGCCGGCGCAGCATTGTTGACATTATCGAACGCACGCCGTCGATCCCTGCTGCGAATCAATGGTGTATTTTCTTGCGCAACCATGATGAACTGACACTTGAAATGGTGACGCCCGAAGAACGCGAATATATGTGGTCGCACTATGCCCCCGACCCGCGTATGCGTATCAACCTGGGGATTCGCCGTCGTCTTGCGACGTTAGTAGATAATGACATGCGCCGTTTACGCTTGCTTAACGCGATGTTGTTCACGCTGCCGGGAACGCCGATCCTATACTACGGCGACGAGATTGGTATGGGTGACGATGTGGATCGCCATGATCGCAACGGTGTTCGCACACCGATGCAGTGGGACGATTCACATAATGCCGGTTTTTCGGATGCGAATGATTTGTATGAAGCGTTGATCGACGATCAGATGTTTGGATACCGGCAGATCAATGTTGTACGACAGCGCGAAGACCCGGACTCGCTCTGGCATTCGGTGCGTCACATGCTCTCGATCCGTAAGAATCACCGGGGGTTTGGCCGGGGAACATTCCGGTTTGACCTGCCAGAGAACGACGCCATTCTGGGATATTGGCGTGAATACAGTTCTTCTATGCCTGATGAATCCGGTGAGCAAGAAGAAATCACGCCTGTGATCGAAGAACGTTTCTTGATTCTGATCAATCTGACGGATGAAACCCAGCCTGCCAGCCTGGACCTGACAGCTTACAGCGGTGCGCAGCCTGTCGATATTCTGACCGGGGCGCTCTGGCCCAAAATTGGCGAAGAACCTTATCAATTCAGTTTGCCGCCCTATGGCTACTGCTGGCTAAAAATTTAGTTGGCTGGGGGCGGGCAATCAGGAGATCAAGGGCTGCTATTCTTGTTCCTGTACCTGGGTCTTGACCAGGTGTGCGCCGAGTTTGCTGGCAATAACAACCGCAACAGTACGCGCGAACGTTTCCGCGTTTTCGTAAGCTTTCTGATCTTGCTGGTGCTGGCGTAAATACTCAATGCCAGCCTGAGTATTGATCGAGAATTTACCACTTACAGTGGCGCGTTTGCGCATTAGCTCACTGCTGGTTGAATGGTCGGTTTGCGCCAGCAGAACGGATTCGTCGGGCAGAGTCAGGTACACGTTCCAGGAATAGTGCGTGTAGGTTGTTTCGGTTAAGAGGTCCTCGGCGTCTTTTTCGGGTTCAGCCACAAATCGCCGCGAAACAACATGGCGCAGTTCGACATTACGAACTACATCAAAGTTGATCACGCGCCCGTGTCCACCGCCGAAGAATGCACCTAGCAGCCCGGTAGGGGGCGTCAGGCGGATTTGTTCTTGCTCGGTGTCAATGATGCATTGGTTGAATGCGGGGGCCTCGCTGCCACTTTGCTGTGGGGCTACGTCTTTTGCCAGTCGCAGCGTGACACCGTTGCGTCCTTCTCCCAGCCAGATACCTGGATACTGTACGGGCAGCTTGACTGAATGTGCGAACAAGCGCACGCGCTGCGGTCCAATATCTTCGCGTTTATGGGGAACTAACGGCCCGGTGACGCCGCTGCGCTGCGTTGTTTGTGTCGCACGGGGCAGTTTTTTCGCTCCGAAGATTTTCAGCGGGCAGCCAACATGTTCGGCCAGTTCGCGGCCTGCCTGTTGCGCAGCGGTAGCATATAAGTCATTGTTGCCAGAGGGCCAACGGACCAGTTCGAGCCAACGGGGTTTGTCTTGTGTGGTGCGCGAGATATGGAAGCCCAACCGCCAGCGGCCTGTCTTATCTTCGTAGCCAATAACGACTGCGCGGACATACTCAAGTGATAAAACTGTGCCCGGCAGATTGTGCGACTCGGCGAATCCTGGTGTGTATTCCATGATCCCGCCCCCGCGCGATATCCAGAACACCGGGTTGCCGGAAAGCGATTCGGTCGTTGCCGGTGTTAACCGCCATGTGCCGTCCCGAATGGTGATTTCATAGTTTTCAGCAGGAATTGTGGACATATAAATACCCCACTAGGTCTGCAATATCAACTATATTAAGTTTAAGAAAAATTCATATCCGCGTCTAGTTATTGCGCGGGGTGTTTGGTAGAGTTCTTATCTTAAATAGACAGGATACAAACAATGCGCAAACAAAAACAGCCAGAGCAGGCGATTGCATCCTCTATTCCCCATCGCTTATTAGTATACTATAACCTGGGGCGGCGCTATCGCCCGCCTGCCGTATTGTTGATCGTGATGGGGCTGCTTGCATTTTTGCCGCTGGTTTTCTCGGAACTGGAAAATGAAGCGGTTGATCCAATGGCGCTGGCGGGGGTTGGCAGCATTGTGCTGCTGGTTGGGATTGCATTCTGGTTGTTTTCCACGCTGGCGATGCGCCGCGCTTACGTGATGTGCCGGCCCGATTTACTCGTGATTCGCGCCCCCTTTTACCGCACGTTGGTGAGCTACCGGCGTATCAAGGATGTACGCGCCGAACCGGTGAGAAAGGTTTTTGCGGATACAAAATTCAAGGGGATGGGCAAACCGTTGATGGAACCGTTAACCGGCATGATGGCGGTGGTGGTGGTTATGAAAACCTGGCCCAAGCCGAAAAAGCGTTTGCGGCGGTTTTTCAGCCCGTTTATGTTTTCGCCCCGCAAAGGTGAGGAAGCCTGGGTCTTTGTCGTGCCTAACCATAGCATTCTGGTGCGGGAGCTGGATGAGTTCCGTTTGCGCAAACTGGATGAAGACCGGGG
>CAZMNL010000027.1:0-15970 GCA_964567525.1 uncultured Anaerolineaceae bacterium | reverse complement strand
GCTGGCGACGATCTCGCCACCGACCGCCGCCTGCCACTGCGCGGCCCGCACCCGGATTGCGTCCGGCGCGAGGCTGATCATGCGCCACACCGGGATTTTCTCCAGGGCCTCGCCCCGGCGATAGTGGTCGAGTGTGGCATACAGTGCGGCCAGCGCCAGTTTATCCGCGCGGATCGCGCGCGCCAGCGGGTGCTTTTTCAGCGTCTCGATCAGGTCCGCGCGTCCAATGATGATCCCGGCCTGCGGCCCACCCAGTAATTTGTCACCGCTAAACATCACCAGGTCCGCACCCGCCGCGAGACTTTCCTGCGGCATCGGCTCGCGCGCTAACCCGAACTGCGCGGTATCCAGCAGCGCGCCGCTGCCGAGATCGTCCAGCACGATCAGGTCGTGCGCGTGCGCCAGCGCGGTGATCTCCGCCAGCGGCACAGCCTGCGTAAACCCGATCACGCGGTAATTCGAGGGGTGCGCGCGCACGATCAACGCCGAGCTTTCGGTGATCGCGCTGGCGTAGTCGCGTAAGTGCGTCCGGTTCGTCGTGCCAACTTCGACCATGAGCGCACCGCTTTGCGCCATCACATCGGGCACACGGAACGATCCCCCGATCTCAACCAGTTCTCCCCGGCTGATAATCGTCTCGCGGCCCCGCCCCAACGCGGAGAGCGCCAGCAGCACGCCCGACGCATTGTTATTTACGACCATCCCGGCCTCGGCTCCGGTGACTTGCGTAAGCAGCCGTTCGATATGGCGGTCGCGCTTGCCGCGCACGCCGGGATCGAGTTCGTATTCGAGCGTGCTGTAGCCGCCCATCGCGTGGATCGCCGCTAATGCCGCGTCAGACAGCGGCGCGCGTCCCAGGTTGGTGTGGATGATCACGCCGGTCGCGTTGACCACCACACGCAGCGACGGCTGCGCCTCGTGCGCCAGCAATGCCGCCGCCCGCGCGATTAACTCAACTTCAGCGGGCACATCCTGATGATGTTCCAGGATCGCGTGCCGCGCCTCGTCCACGACCTGCCGAAGCGCACGCACGACCTGGTCACGTCCGTGCTGGCTTTCGAGTTCTGCACCGATGCGCAGCAAGGCATCAATGCTGGGAAGATTGCGTAAAGTTATCATGCGCTTGATTATAGCACCCTGGCAAACAAAAGCCGGGTGATCATAACGTGCGATCACCCGACTCAACAAATCTCGTCATCCAAACGTTACACGATTAGTGCTGGGCGTGTTCACCATGCGCGTCGTGATGCCCGCCTTTGGGGAACAAGGGCAAAAAGGCCAGTCCCAATGTGAGCATCATCAACGTATACGCCAATACCCCGATTCCCACGCCCCACTCAGTGAGCGCCGGGACATAATTCTGCACCGGGAAAAGCTCAGCCGCGCCCGGCGACCAGTCCATCGGCACGATCAGGCCGGAAAGCGTCACATTCCAGCGATTCGCAATCACACCGATCACCGCCAGCAGCCCGGCAATGATGATCCAGCTATCCTGGCGGCGCAGGCGCGGCGACAGCAAAATGATCGCCGGAACCAGCGCGCCAACCACGATCTCCAACCACCAGAACGTCACCCCATACGGCGTCACGCTCTCCAACAACCGGAGATCACTCGCACGTGATGGCAGGTGGCTGTAGTACGTCGTCGCCAGGAAATCCCACAGCTTGAGGTAGAGATACCCCAACATCATCAGGCCCGCGAACATCGCCACCTGGCTACGCAGCCGCCGCGCGATCTGGCGCTGGCGAACGACATTCTCATAAAACACCGTCACCGCCAGCGTAAAGGTCGCGCCCGCCGCGACTGCCGAGAGAATGAACATCACCGGCAGCGTCGGCTTGAACCAGATCGGACGCGCGACCAGCACGCCATAGGTGGCCCCCAGCGAGGACTGGTGCAGCAGTGAGAGACCTAAACCCACCACCGACACCAGCGGCGTGAAACGGTGCATCACGTGGGCGATCTGCGGACCGCGCTTCAAACCGATCCGGTTCACCACCAGGTCGCTTTCCAGCAGCGCCGGCCCCAGTTCAAACACCAGCACGGCGGAGTAGAACACCACGCACATCGTGATTTCCCACAGCACCGAGTGGACATTCCAGAACACCAGCGGATGCCAGAAACGATCCGGGCGACCGATATCCATCACCAGCGCCAGCATCGCCCCCGTATAACCGACGAAACCGACAAACACGGCGATGCGCGCAATCGGTTCAAATGATTTGACGCGGAAGATATACGCAATCGTAGAGAGCGAAAACGCCCCCGCGCCCAGCGCAATCGCGGATAGATCGATCGTGATCCACAGGCCCCACGGCACTTTATTGGACAGATTGGTAACTTCCAGGCCATACCACAACACGTAAATACCCGAAACCAACCCGATAACCAGCAGCGTGCCCAAAAACAGCAGCCACAGACTCAGCACCGGTTGCGATTGGGCTTGACGTCGCAGCGAACTCATCATAGTCGTCATACAGCCATCCCCTCCGGTGGTACATAATACACGTTCGGTTCGGTGCCGAGGTCTTCGCGCAGCCGGAAGGTCGGCAGTTCCTTGATCAGTCTGGCGATCTTGCTATTCGGGTCTTTGAGGTCGCCAAACACGCGCGCCTCGACCGGGCAAATATTGACACAAGCGGGAGTCGCCGGGCGATCTACGCCGGGAATTAGCCCGTTCGCCAACCCCCGATCAATGCGGTGAATGCAAAAAGTGCATTTTTCCGCCACCCCGCGCGCACGCTGTTCGATCTCGTGCTGACCCCATTCGGGCGCATAGCCGCTGTGTTCTTGGCGCACTTCCCAGTTGAACGTGCGGGCATCATACGGGCAGGCCACCTGGCAATAACGGCAGCCGATGCACTTGTCATAGTCCATCACAACCAGGCCATCGTCACGGACAAAGGTCGCCGCAACCGGGCACACCGATACACACGGCGCGTCCTGGCAGTGCAGGCAGGGCCGCGTCATGTGGAACTTCTCGCCCGCTGATGTGACCTCAGGAAGATAAACATTCCAACGCATATCATCGGGCACGTCATTGACCGCCTGACATGCATAGACGCAGTATTGGCAGCCGATGCATTTACGCAGGTCAATGAGCATTCCCCAGCTATGTTTGTGCCCATCCCCATGTGCGGCATGGGCCTCGCGCTGAATTTCGGGCAGCTCCAGGGCCAGTTCGCGCTGAATCAACTCTTCGAGCGGCTCAATCTCACTGAGCGCCAGAGCCACAGCAGCACTACCCCCGACAGCCACTACAGCCGTAATGAACTCGCGGCGAGTCAGAAATTTCTCGTCAGCCATGTTTGCTTCTACTCTTCTTCTAGCCTGGCCAGATCGGAACTCCGACGGCGGAACCGCGTGAGGGCAAAGAGCAGAACTCCGCCAACCGCGATACCCAAAACAAAGCCCTGCGCCATGCGCAGCGACGAGGTATTCGCACCCTGTGCTTCGAGCGTCTCAACCTCGGCTCTCAATTCTTCGATACGCACCTGGGCCTCGTGCAAGGGATGCACGCTGATCAACCCCAGTTCATCACGGATTGCATCACCTTGTTCGACCAGTCCAGACTCGCTGATCTCCGCATGGCAGCTTACACACGCCGTTGTTTCAACCGTAGCTTCATGACCGGAGGGGAACAGGTTGCCAGTTTCGTAGTGGGCCAGCAAATCTTCCGGATTGCCCCGGTGCCAGTGGCAATCCACACACTCTTGTGAAGCATGTACCAGGTGCGTGTAATCATCGCGCGCGTCTTCGTCGTGGCAGTTCAGGCACAACGTATTGGCATCACCAAAGCGCAGCTCCTGCGGGTGCGGGTTATGGCAGGTCGTGCAAGCCAACTGCTGATTACCATGCGCGCTCATTTGCCATTCGTTAAAGGTCGTCGAATGGCAGCTTGCACAGGCATCAGCCCCTTTATTGATGGCGACCGGTTCAGCCGGGTGATTGGCCGGAGTCTGGCCGTGACAGGCTTCGCACGCCACGCCTTCATGGGTATATTCACCTGAATAAGCCACGTATCCAGTGGTGTGACAGGCAAGACACTCCGTATTGCTATCCTGCGCCTGCCATGTTTCCTGGAAAAGTGGGTCCTCAAAGGCTTTCGCGTGAGACCCTTCCTGCCAGGTAGCCACGATATTGACATGACAGGTTGCGCAATCCTGCGGCGACTGTTGTACCGGCGGGTTATCCTGCAACGGATCGCTCGCCTCAGCCAGCACGACACCCATCACACCGAAGCTCAGTACAATGAGTGCGCGCACAACAAATTTGGAGATTGACGAGTAAGGCATATGGTCTATATTCCTTGTGTGAGTAAACGACGCACATCGTCATTTTCGGGAGCAAAGGTGAAATCCCAGAAGATCGCCGAGATCTCGCCAGCCCGAAAGCCCGCATGACGGGCCATATATAAACGTTGCACCAGTAGCAGCCCATCAATGGGAACACTAACGGCTGCACCTTCACGAATCGCCGGAGATGCCGCAATCTGCGAGACAAACCCCGGTCCGATACCTTCCAAAACGGCCTGTATGATCGATTCGGTGTTGCCCAGGATCACGCGCGGCTTGAGCATTTCCAGGCTCATATCGTACTGCATTAATGCCCGGTTCACTGTAATCGCCGTGCCGGAACTGGGTTCCCGCAGGATAATGGGATGCTCAATCAGCATCTCCGGCGTCAACCGTTCCACCTGTGCCCAGGGATGCGTGATCGGAACCAACAGAACCAGATGATCGTCGGCAAAATGCCGGTATTCCACACCACGCCGAGGAACCCGTAAACTGCTGATCGCCAGGTCGCTTTTAGCATCGCACAACGTCTCAAGCGCCTGACCACGCGGCCCGACATCGCACGTAATACGCACATCCGGGAACTTTTCAATAAAACGTGCGATCAGTTTGGGCAAAATATACTTGCCCGCCGCCGTGCTGCACCCGATGATCAACTGGCCCGTGACTGTGCCACGCTGCTGTGCGACAAACTCTTCGATCTGCTGTGCTTCTTTGAGCAGGTTACGCACGACCGGCACAAGGGCCTCGCCCACTTCGTTAAGCTTGATGTTGCGCCCGGTGCGGTCGAACAACAGCGTATTAAGTCGCTGCTCCAGCGAGTGGATATGACCGCTGACCGCTGGCTGCGAGATTTGCAGAATGCGTCCCGTTTCGGAGAAGTTTTCAGTTTCCGCTGCGATCAGAAAAACGTGCAGCTCATGCAGTTCCAACATTCTGCATCCTTAAAATTGTGCCCTCTATGGGAAAAACGGCCTCATCAAACACACTCAGGGCACGATAGATCATTCTTATCAGATTTCGTGATGGTTCGAAATAGACGAACATCATAAGAAAAGTGGATAAATGTTATTGCCCCATATCACGGGTATAAATTAAACTGTAGTTTATGGCTTCGCCATAAAAATAAATACCCCATCCCCTACCCCCCTTCCCTCAGGGAAGGGAACCTTAAAAAGTGGCCGTAGGGAGACACCAAACGGGCGAATTATTTCTGTGGACCGGCCTATATTGAGTCTCCTCAATCTGTATAGTCGCGGAGTTTATATGCCAAGAAAGCTAAGTATCTTCACGTACCTCGTCGCCGCGAGCTTGCTGCTGCTTGTCGCCGCGCTGACGAGTTGTGCGCCTGATACCTCTGCCCCAGAACTACAGCGCGAAGTCGCTGAAGTGGATGTGGTCAATGATCAGGCTCCGTCAGATACGGCTGAATCAGACACGACGGACACGGGCAAAACTGTTGCCCAGGTCGCCTTCACCGATCAGGCATGTCTGGACTGCCATACTGACCAAGCACGTTTGCAGGAGTTAGCCGTCGAAGAAGAAAATGAAGGAGAGAGCCTCTCCGAAGGCCCTGGTTGAGGTGGCTCAGTGCCTCCGGTGGAGGCGTGGGAGAAAGTGTTCATCGACGGTGAAGCCTATGTTGAGGACGTACACTCGTTCATCAACTGCACCTCCTGTCACGGGGGTGAGCCGGTAGACGATATGGAAGCGGCTCATGTCGGCATTGCAGAGCGTGTTGATCCAGAGCAAAGCTGCGCGGACTGTCATCCGAACATCACATCTTATGCGATGGAAAGCCTGCACTACACGTTAGAGGGGTATGACACGGCGCTCTATCACCGCAGCAGCCCCGAACATTTCGAAACGCTCGAATACATGGAAAGCTATCACTGCGATAGCTGCCATGCCTCGTGCAGCGACTGCCATGTCAGCCAGCCGTTTTCGGTGGGCGGCGGTCTGCTGGACGGTCACTCGTTTGTACGCACGCCACCCATGAGCCGGACGTGTACCGCCTGTCACGGCAGCCGGGTCAAGAACGAATACTATGGTTCGAACGAAGGTTATCCGGGCGATGTTCACTTGCGACAGGCGCGTTTAGCGTGCGTGGACTGTCACGACGGCAACCAGATGCACGGCATCGACCCACAGGCCGAAGACGGCTACCTGGACGCTAAGCACCGTTACGACGGCTACCGGGAACCGCGCTGCGAAACCTGCCACGAAGACCAGGTAGGTGTCGGTTCCGGCATCCTGGAACACGAGATTCACGGAACCGAGATACTCTCGTGCCAGGTGTGCCACAGTGTCGCCTATACCAACTGCGTCAACTGCCATGTGGACCGCACAGAAGACGACATCCCGTATTTCTCTGTCGAGGAACATTCGCTTGATTTCCTGATCGGTCAAAACCCACTGCGCAGCAACGAGCGCCCGTATCGTTACGTGCCGGTGCGCCATATCCCGGTGGACATCAATTCGTTTTCTGCCTATGGTGACGACCTGCTCAACAACTTCCTGAACCGCCCGACGTGGGCGTATGCCACACCGCATAACATCCAGCGTAATACGGCACAGACGGCAAGTTGTTCAAACTGCCACAGCAACGACGATATCTTCCTGACGGCAGACAAGGTAGCAGAATTCGAACGCGGCGGCGCAAATCTCGGCGTAATTGTCGATGCCGCACCGCCCATCCCCCCAACATCAGGTAACATCATCTCGCAGGCTGTCGAAAGTGTGCAACAATATCAGCAGCAGCAAGCTGAGGCGGAAGCAGCCGAATAGCCACAGCGATTGACTGAGGGGGCGGGGTTTCACGACAAAATACCACCGCCCCTGATCTTGCAAAACCTCATTTCCCCCACCACAACACGACAAAAGTACACAAAATCACTGCCAAACATCATAGGCTATCCTTATTGATGATTGCGAAATAAATCACGAAATGCTATACTGCAATTGTCGTTGATAGTTTTCTATTTGGAGGAAATTTGAACATGCGGAAATTCTCGTATCTGATGCTGGTGCTGGCGCTGGTGCTGCCTATGGCCCTGCCGTTTGGTATCGCGGTTGCCCAGGATGACCCGACCATCGCGGCCATGGAAGCCTACACCACCAACCTGCCCCCGCGCTTCGGTAATATCTCGATGACGGACCTGTCGGTGCGCATGATCGAAGAGCCGGACCTGTTCCTGCTGGACGTGCGCCAGCCGGAAGAATACGCCGAGGGCCACCTGCCCGGCGCAATCAACATCCCGATCCGCGAACTGGCCCAGAACCTCGACCTGCTGCCCCCGCAGGATGAGCAGTTCGTGGTCTACTGCGGAACCAGCTTCCGTTCCGCCATCGCCATGACCGCCCTGCACCTGCTGGGCTACGACGTGCTGAACATGGAAGTCGGCTTCGGAGGATGGGCTGAGGAAGACTTCCCGACCTCGACCGAAGGCTTCGAAGCGGTCGCCGGGGAAATGCCCGACATCGACCCGGTTCTGCTGGCTGACGTGGACGCCGGTCTTGCCGGTCTGCCCGACGGCTGGGGCGCAATCCGCGCCGACGCGCTCAACATCGAACTGATCGAAAACCCGCCGGACCTGTTCATTGACGCACGTACCCCCGATGAACGCGCAGGCGGCTACATCATCGATTCGGTGCATATGCCGCTGGCCGATTTCACCAGCTACATTGACGACCTGCCCGAAGACATGGACGCCGACATCATCGTCTACTGCCAGGTTGGTCATCGCGGCAATATGGCCTCCCAGATGCTGCGCACCCTCGGCTACACCAACGTTCGCAACCTCGCCGGTGGCTTCAACGCCTGGGTTGGCGCTGAATTCGCCGTCGAAATGGCCGAGTAATCCGCATAATCAGATCACCGAACACAATCAAAGGCCCTGGCATCCCGCCAGGGTCTTTTGTTGTGTTTGCGCGCCCGGCGTAGCATAATGCAGCGTAGTAGATTTCCTGCACATAGGAGCCAATATCATGCCTCTGATCTTGCGTTATGCCACGTCTGAAGGTCCCCAATCCGGCATCCTACACGGTGACGATATCCATCGCATCACGGACAGCACGATCTTTGACCCGTTTCTGCCGATCACCGGCACGCCTGTCATGGCATTGAGCGAAGCCACGCTGCTGCCGCCCGTGCAGCCGGGCAAAATCGTGTGTATCGGGCGCAACTACGCCGCGCACGCCGCCGAACATCACGCCGAAGTGCCCGCCGAACCGATGATTTTCCTCAAGCCGCCGAGCGCGCTGATCGGGCACAGGGCCGCTATCGAACTGCCCCCAAACGCGGGCCGCGTCGATCACGAAGCCGAGCTAGCGGTGGTGATCGGGCAGCACACGCGCGATGTCAGCCGCGAAAATGCGCTTGACGTGGTGCTGGGCTATACCTGCGCCAACGATGTCAGCGCCCGCGAATACCAGCAAAAAGACGGTCAATGGGGCCGCGCTAAAGGCTTCGATACCTTCTGTCCGCTGGGTCCCTGGATCAATACCGATCTCGATCCCGCCGATCTCGCCATCCGTGCCCGCGTGAACGGTGAGAGCAAGCAGGACAGCCGCACATCCCAGATGGTGTTCGACGTTCCAGCCCTGATCGCGTTCATCAGCCACATCATGACGCTGGAACCCGGCGACGTGATCCTGACCGGCACGCCCGCCGGAGTCAGCTCATTACAGCCCGGCGACACCGTACAGGTTGAAATCGAAGGACTCGGCGTACTGGAAAACCCAGTCCGGCTGCGACAGTAATCACGGCGATTAGCCCCGGTGCGGCGATTCGCGGTATTACTACTACCGAGGATTCACCCAACATCACTGAACTATAAGGAGTCTCGCGTGTTAACATTGGCTGACGAACGCCAACGACGCCTCGTGCTCGATTCGCTTCTCCTCGGTCTGATCGGAGCCGCCGCCGCGCAGCTTTTCACCTTCCTGCTAGAAATCGCTAACGAAGTCTTGCTCAATGGACTCGCGTCATATTCCGCGCCGGGCCTGCCCAACGAAGGGGGCGCGCTGGTCGAATCCGTCGGGCCACACGGCCTGTGGTTGATCCCGCTGGTGACGACGCTGGGCGGGCTGATCTCCGGCCTGCTGGTGTTTTCGCTGGCTCCGGAAGCAGAAGGACACGGCACCGACTCGGCGGTGAAAGCCTACCACCGGGCCGGGGGATTCATTCGCGGGCGCGTGCCGCTGCTGAAAATGATCGCCTCCGCGATCACGATTGGATCGGGCGGCGCTGCCGGGCGTGAAGGCCCCACCGCGTTGATCGCGGCGGGCGTCGGCTCGCTCTACGCCACGATGCGTCAACGCACAGAAGAAGAGCGCCGGTTACTGGTCCTGATCGGCATGGCGGCGGGTATATCGGCGATCTTCCGCACGCCGATTGGCGCGGCGATCTTTGCTATCGAGATTCTGTACAATGATATGGAATTCGAAGCTAACGCCCTGCTCTATACGCTGCTGGCGTCGGTGATCGCGTACTCGGTCAATGGGGCGATTGTCGGCTGGGAACCACTGTTCGATATCCCCGCTAACCTGGTCGCCGATAACGCGCTGGAGTATGTGGAATATGCGGCATTGGGGCTGGCGGGCGGCATCATCGCCGTACTCATTCCCGTGATCTTTTACCACACACGCGACCTGTTCCACCAACTCCCTGTGCCGCCGCATATCAAGCCTGCGATTGGCGGCTTACTGGTCGGGCTGATGGCGCTGGTCCTGCCCGAAATCCTGTCCGGCGGTTACGGCTGGATTCAACTGGCGATGAACGGTGATATGGCCCTGGACCTGATGTTTGTGTTGATCTTCGCCAAGATGATCGCCATGTCGCTCACCGTAGGATCGGGCGGGTCCGGGGGCGTCTTCGCACCGAGTCTATTCGTGGGGGCCATGCTCGGCGGTGTGCTGGCGGAAGTCTTCGATCAATCCTCGGCGGCATTCGTACTGGTCGGCATGGCGGCGGTCTTCAGTGGAGCCGGGCGCGTGCCGATTGCAACGCTGTTCATGGTCACGGAGATGACCGGCGGCTACCACCTGCTCGCGCCCGCCGCACTGGTCGTGACGATCAGCTACCTGGTCCAAATCACCTTTGCGCCCTATGTGAAATATGCCAGCCTGTACGAAGCACAAATTCCTACCCGCAGAACGCGCGACGTGGACCTGCTCGAAAGCGTGCGGGTCAAAGACACGATGAGCACGACATTCGACGCCGTGCCGCCTTCAATGCCGGTCGCGGACCTGGTTGACGAATTCGAGCGCACGCACCATCACGGATTCCCGGTGGTGGATGAGGCGGGCCAGTTGGTCGGCGTGGTCAGCCTGGGCGACCTGGAACGCGAAATGCTCTCCGGCGATTTTGCGCACAAAACCGTCGCGGACATTGCCACAAAAGAAGGATTGGTAGTGGGCTATCCCGATGAGACGGTCAGTGCTGCGCTGTGGCGTATGAGTATGCGCCACATTGGGCGCTTGCCGATTGTCGCGCGCGATACACAGCGCCAATTGATCGGTGTACTGCGCCGCCAGGATATCATCGAAGCCTACGAACACGCCATCGCCAGCCGCAAAGACATCAGTTCACGGCTGCGCGAACTGCGCGAAACGCATGAGGGCAAGGTCCAGGTGTTGGAACTCACCATCCCGCGTAATCATCACATGGTAGGCCGTTCGGTCCAGGACATTGGGCAAACACTGCCATCCAACTGCATCCTGGTATCAATCCGGCGCGGCAATACCGTGATCATCCCGCACGGAGATACGCACATGCAGGAAGGCGACCAGTTGATCGCCCTGGCAGTCCGAGGGTGCATTGATGAAGTGACCGCCATGTTCCGCCCAGACAGTCACGCCTGATATCCGGCATAAACAACAACTCCCGGCGGACATATTCGCCGGGAGCTGTGCTATTGAACGCTCTCACCACATTACGGCGCGAACCGGAACACTGCGCCGTCATAATCAACAAGATACAGTTCGCCTGTTTCATCTTCGCCAAACGAACTGATCGGGCGTCCCGATTGCAGCGAAACCTCGGCGGTCCAGTTCCCGGCGTCATCCTGGCGTGCAGCCCAGATCGTGCCCGAACACCAGTCGCCATAAAGATAGTATCCTTGCAGACCGGGCAGCGCCTCGCCCCGGTAGACATAACCACCTGTCACGGAGCAGTGCCCGCCCGCATGATTATATTCCAACACAGGCATTGCCACGTCTGAGGCTGGTTCCGCACCGGAATAGACGTGTGTGGCTTCATACGCAGCCCAGCCGTAGTTCTCGCCGCCGGGACTGTCGGCGGGCTGGAAGTTGATCTCTTCCCACTGGTTCTGACCGACATCGGCGTGGTACAGGTCGCCGGTCGCGCGATCAAAGCTGAAGCGCCACACATTGCGCAGCCCCCACGCCCAGATTTCCGGGCGGGCATCATCGCGGCCTACAAACGGGTTATCCGCCGGAACCGCGTACCCTTCAGCAGCATCGACATCGAGACGCACAAACGTGCCAAGCAGCGTCGAGAGGTCCTGCCCGTTGCCCTGCGGATCACCCGCTGAGCCGCCGTCACCCAACGACATATACAGGTAGCCATCCGGCCCAAAGGCGAGATGCCCGCCGTTATGGTTGCTATACGGCTGCGACAGGTAGAATAACTGCTGCGCGCTGGCGGGATCGGCACGATACGGATCGTCTGCCGAGACGGTGTAACGCGCCAGCACGCTGTTACCGGCGGTGTCCGTATAGTTGATGAAGAATATGCCATTCGCGGCATAGTCCGGGTGGAACGCCAGCCCCAACAGGCCGCGCTCGGTGTAACCACTGCCGGTCGCCGCCGGGCTGATCAGACCGGACACATCCAGGAAGGGCGCATCTACCAGCGCGCCATCCACCCATACGCGGATCGCCCCACTCTGCTCCACGATGAACAGGCGTCCTGAGTCGTCCCCAGCATGGGTGACATACAGCGGGCGTGAAAGCCCATCCATCACCGGCACAAGCCGGTAGGAAACCGGCTGCTGTGCGGTATCTTCCTCTGGACGGTCAGGATCATTTTCCATGTAGAACAGGAAAGCCGCCACAGCAACGACGGGAATGATCAGTACAAAGAAAAATGCGGTTCGTTTCATCCACCTGGCCCTCAACTCTGTGCCTCCAATTATCGTGTATCCCCTACCCCAATCTTAATAACAGGACACTGCCAACCGCAACTTTGCCCGGTGGTTGATCTGCCGCTAATTGATAACGATTCGCACTTTGTGCATGGTTTCACAAGGAAGTGATTTACGTCACACCAAACGCGGTCAATGACCACTGGGGCGTGTACCAACAGCTTGTTAACCTAGAGAATAATCATATGAACAACCTGAATTCCAGTGTTGTTTCCAGCGGATCACTTACACAAACTCGCAACGGAGCCTTGGCGGAGTAAGAAATGAGCCTATATATACTGTCTAAGGAGAAGTTGCCAGAATTTGTCAAGGCGCTGCAAGCCGGTTATCGTGTTGTCGGCCCGGTCCAGACGGAAACCGGGTATCAATTCGACGACATCAAAGACCCTTCGCAGCTTGTGCTTGACTATTCGACAACAGTTCTCCCCCCTAAAAAATACTTCCTGCCGCAGCGTGAAGTACTCTTTGAGTTCGAAAGCACCTCAGAGAACGGCAACCGGCGCTACGAAGTACGGCCCGTCTATCAGGACGTGCAGCCCACCGTGATCTTCGGGGTACACACCTGCGATATGCACGGCATCATGCTCTACGACAAAGTCTTTGCAGAAGGCTTCGAAGATGAGCATTATATGGAGCGTCGTGAACAGATTTTCATCGTAGGGATTGAATGCCTGCAACCGTGTGACGGGGCCTCATTCTGTAAAGACATGGGCACGCTTAGCCCCGTTTCGATTTACGACCTGTATATGACCGACATGGGCGACCACTACCTGGTAGACGCCGGCACGGAGCGCGGTGAACAACTGCTGCTGGATAATGTCTACGTCAAGATGGCGGAAAAAGAGGATATCCAGGCGCTCGGCCAGGTGCAGTCATCCAAGTGGCCGCGCTTCAAGATGCGTTTGAAAGTCAGCAAGGATCAGACGCCCTCCCTGCTCTCGCTCGGTTTCAAAGCCGGGCTGTGGCAGGAACTCGGTGAACGCTGCCTCGCGTGTGGCTCCTGCACCAATGTCTGCCCGACCTGCTTCTGCTTCGATGTGCAGGACGAGATGGAAATCGACATGGAACATGGCGAGCGCGCCCGCATCTGGGACTCATGCCAACTGCGCGAATTTGCGCTGGTCGCGGGCGGTCATAACTTCCGCGAGACGAAAGCCGCGCGCAATCGCCATCGTGTCATGCGCAAGGGCAAATACATCAAGCAAGTCCACGGCATTTCCGGCTGCACGGGCTGCGGACGCTGCGAGCGCGCGTGCCTGGTGGATATCACCATTCCCGGCACGCTGAACGCACTGTACGACGAAATGTACCCGCAACGGGAAAACGTTTAGAGTGAGGAGCGTCCCATGTTTGCTGCACCACCAGCTAACCTGACTACCACGACAACACCACGTGCGTACAACGGGCATTCCTCAGCGTATCTGCCGGTGATCGCCACCATTGAGGATATCCAGCCCGAAACGCATCTCGAAAAAATCTTCACCGTCCGCCTGCCGGACGGCCAGAATCTCGGCAACCAGTCCGGTCAGTTCGTGATGGTATCACTGCCCGGCATCGGCGAAGTGCCGATCAGCGTGATGTCATCCCCCAGCCGCACCGGGGAAACCTTCAAGCTGTGCATCCGCAACGCGGGCGACGTGACCGGCATCATTCACACGCTGCAACCCGGCGACGAAATCGGTATTCGTGGCCCGTTTGGGCGTGGTTTCCCGATGGAACAGTTCAAGGGTAAAGACATCCTGGTCGCGCCCGGCGGGCTGGGGTTGGCCCCGGCACGCTCGGTGATCGACCAGATCATCGACAACCGCGCTGACTACGGTCGCCTGGTGGTTCTCTACGGCACGCGCAACCCGTCCGAACTGCTGTTCCGCGATGCGCTCGCCCAGTGGGAAGCCGCCGACGATATCGAACTCATGGTGACGGTGGACCGCCCGGACGACGAATGGACCGGGAATGTCGGCGTGATCACCACGTTGTTCGAACACATTGAAATCAACCCGTACAAAACCATTGCCGTGACCATCGGCCCGCCCATCATGTACCGCTTTGTGACCATGGAACTGCTGGGCAAGGGTTTGACACCGGAACAAATCTGGATGAGCTTCGAGCGCCGCATGAAATGTGCGGTTGGCAAATGCGGGCACTGCCAGGTGAACCATCGCTATACTTGCCAGGACGGTCCGTCGTGGACCTATGCCGAAGCGCTGGCATTTGAGGAGGCGCTGTAATGACTGCATCCAAACCGAAGATCGCCTTCTTCGACTTCACAAGCTGCGAAGGCTGCCAGTTGACCGTCGTTGACCTGCTGCAAACGCATCTCGGACTGCTGGACCTGGTTGAAATCGTGCAGTTCCGCGAAGCCATGACCGAAAAGAGCGAGGACTACCAGATCGCCTTTATCGAAGGCTCGTGCACACGCCAGAGCGACGAAGAACGGCTGCGCAAAATCCGCCAGCAGGCCGACATGGTCGTGGCGCTGGGCGCATGTGCGCACCTGGGCGGCGTGAACGCGATGAAAAACAAGTGGGCGATTGACAACGTTCAGCAGTACGTCTATGGCGAAAAAGGCAAAGACAACTACGAGAGCTACCCCGCCCGCCCGATTTCAGCCGTGATCGACGTTGACGCGGCGATCCCCGGCTGTCCGATTGACCGCTTTGAATTCCTGCGTATTGTGCAGATGGTCCTGCAAGGTCGCAAGCCCAAACTGCCGGATTACCCGCTGTGCGTAGAATGCAAGCTCAACGACAACGGCTGCCTGAACAAGATGGGCAAGCCCTGCCTGGGACCAATCACGCGCGCCGGGTGTAACGCGATCTGCCCGACATTTGGCGACGGCTGCGAAGGCTGCCGGGGCTGGGCACCCGAAGCGAACTTCGAATACATGCGCGAAATTCTGCGCGGGCACGGCCTCAGCGACGCCGACATCGACGCGCGCTTCACCATGTTCAACCACTACCAGATGGCCCAGATGGGCGAAGACGCCCCGCTGAGCCAGCCGATTTCCGCCAACGGTCCCCTGCCCTCGTCCAAGTTCGCAGCACCTAAGGAGGACTGACGCGATGACCGAAAATATCCGCGTTAACGTACATCACGTGACCCGTGTCGAGGGTCACGGCAACATCGTTGTCGATATCCGCGATGGCACGCTGGAAAAGTGTGAACTGCAAATCGTCGAAACCCCGCGTTTCTTCGAGGCCATGCTGCGCGGGCGTCCGTACAACCAGGCGTCGCATATCACCAGCCGTATCTGCGGTATCTGCGCTATCGGTCACGCGACGGCCAGCCTGCGCGCCTCTGAACGGGCGCTGCAAGTCAAATTGAGCGATCAGACGGTTCTGCTGCGCAAACTGGCATTTCACGGTGAAATGCTGGACAGCCACATTCTACACGTCTACATGCTGGTCGCGCCGGACTTCCTCGGCGTCGGCAGCGTGATCCCGCTGGCAACCAGCCACCCGGATATCGTCAAGCGCGCGCTGACCATGAAGAAGTTCTCCGGCGACC
>CAZMNL010000026.1:2251-16137 GCA_964567525.1 uncultured Anaerolineaceae bacterium | reverse complement strand
CCCCAGCCGTGATCGATCATCACGTAGCCTCCGCGAATCGCCATATCCTCCGCCAGCACCACGCGCCCGTCGCCCATCGAGAGCACGGGCGTACCCATCGACATGCGCAGGTCAATGCCGGTGTGCCGCCGCCAGTAGGTGTCATTGTACAGCCGCCACGTACCGAACCAGCCGATCTCGGCTTCCTCGGAGGGGCGCACAAACCCGTTGGTTTCGTAATAGCGCGCGGGCGTGAAGCGGTCGAAAATGTTGAACAGGCGCGCCATCTCCGCCTCTTCGACTTCCGGTTCCAGCAGTGGGAACAACGAG
The DNA here is from genome assembly GCA_964567525.1 of uncultured Anaerolineaceae bacterium. Lineage (GTDB taxonomy): Bacteria > Chloroflexota > Anaerolineae > Aggregatilineales > Aggregatilineaceae > CAYRNY01. The sequence continues at coordinate 15,828 of CAZMNL010000026.1, read as the reverse complement.
GCCGGGATCGTCACGTCCGAGCGCCCGAACGCGCCATCCTCGACCTTAACTGGCTGGTCGATCAGTTCGGCGTCGCCGTTTTCGTACTTGACCCACACCTGCATGTTGTACGTCTCGACGAGATATTCAATATCCGCCGAGATCAGGCCGACCCACGCGCCGTTTTCCGGGTAGAAGTGGAACACGCGCTCTTGAAAGACCGCGCGCACCTCGACAATCTCCGCGCCGGTGACGCGCACAATCCCGACACGCCCCTGCCGGATCCACTGAAAGTCCAGCACAATGCTGACCGGCCCGGCGGCGTCCGGCGCGGCGGATACCCACCACACGCCCGCCGCCGCCAGCGCGATCACCGCGCCGATGACCAGCAGGGCCAGGGTGGTTTTGAAAACACGTTTTGCTATGATGACGTTCGCCAAGGTTGACTCCGAAATACGCTGTCAGCGTTCATTCCGCAGCGGGGTCCAGCACCGCGCGGCGCTCTAGAATCAGGTGGGATAATAATAACGCCGTATTCCATGCGTCGTCCACTGCGCGGTGGTGACGCCCTTCCAACGGCAGGTTGAACAGTTCCATCGCGTGTTTCATACCGACCTCGCGCCGCAGCCCGCGCATGATCGCCAGCAGGCTTTTGACGTTGATGTGTGTGGGGCCGAAGGGGTACGGAATACCGCGTTCCTGGCACTGCTTTTCGAACTGCCGCCGGTCGAAGTCGCCATAGCTGGCCCACACGCGCGCTCGCGCGCGATATTGGCGCTGCAACACCCGGCAGGCGTGTTCAAAGCTGACGCCACGCGCCAACTGCGCGGGGGTGAGCGAGGTCAGTTCGGTGCAGAACGGGGATACGTCGGACCGTTCCGGTTTGACGAGTATGCTTTTCCTATCGACGCGCGCGCCCGTGCTGATATCCAGCACGCACACACCGATCTCGATGATTTCCGGGTGTTGGCCTTTGGGCGGTTTGCTGTTTTCCCAGCACGTCGCCTCGACATCGATCACCAGCACCCGATCCAGCCTGCCTGTCACGCTGCGCTCTTTCCGGCATCACGCCCCTTGCGAACCGGTCAGGGGATCACCGCACCCTGACTCCCCCCACGATACCGCAACCGGGCGCATCCGGTCAAGGGGCATCCGATTTGGGAGGTCCACGAACGAGTTGACGGAGATGTGTTGAGTGTGACTGGCCTCACCCCTCACCCCCCTGGCCCCATACGCATTAAGGTAAGCGTTTAACGGGCTGTTTCCCGGTTCACCTCACCCCTATAATCCCGCGCGTGCAAAGCACGCACCTCCACATGCGGAGAGGGGACTTGAGAAAACTCGGACTCCCCCTCTCCACACTCTGGAGATGGACGGGGACGTGCGGTTGAGCTTCTCTCCGGAGGCTGGAACGTATACGCTATACACCTGCTGGACCGCAAAGCGGCCCGCTGATCGCATGTTTACACCTTTGACGGGGTGGCCGACCTGTAGCCCGGTCCTTGCAGGGCATGGCGAGGCGGTGATCGCGTGTGTGAGATGTCACTGCACACCACCGCCGCCGGCTTTAGCTGGCGAGGTTCCCCATCCTGTGCGATCATTGTTCACGCTGGGCCTGACAGCCGTACCGTTATGGCTGGCTATGGTTTCCCCCGTAATGTTAAGCGTCGTCGTTATTTTTTCTACAGTGGTGCTCATCATCAGTTGGAGCGCATGGCAGGTGATCAAGCCGCATGTCCCGCAGCATTAAGACCACCACCCGCACACAAAGGATTATAACGTGAGCAGACTTACCATTTATACCGATGCAGACGGCCCCACCATCAACCGCCATATCTACGGGCACTTCGCCGAACACCTGGGACATTGTATCTACGGGGGGCTTTGGGTCGGCGAAGAGTCCCCGATCCCTAACACGCGCGGCATTCGTAATGACGTGGTGCAAATGCTCAAGCGTCTGAATATCCCCAATCTGCGCTGGCCGGGGGGATGTTTTGCGGACGACTATCACTGGCGCGACGGCATCGGCCCACGAGAAGATCGCCCGCGCGGCGTCAATACACATTGGGGCCAAGTGGTCGAGAACAACCATTTTGGCACGCACGAATTTATGGATTTGTGCGATCAACTCGCATGTGAGCCTTACATCTGCGGCAATGTCGGCAGTGGCACCGTGCAGGAAATGCGCGACTGGTTGGAGTATATAACCTTCGCCGGGGACAGCACGCTGGCCGATGAGCGTCGCAGGAACGGGCGCACCGATCCCTGGACGCTCACCTACTGGGGCGTGGGGAATGAAAACTGGGGCTGCGGTGGCAACATGCGCGCTGAAGTCTATGCGGACGCATACCGGCAATATGCCACCTACTGCCGCCATTTCGACGATCACAAACTATATCGCATCGCGGGCGGCCCGACTGACACCGACTATCACTGGACTGAAGTGCTCATGCGGGAAGCGGCGGCCTTGATGGAAGGGCTTTCGCTGCATTACTACAGCATTCTCCAGTGGGAAGATAAAAAATCCGCCACCCGGTTTGACGAATCCGAATGGTTCGCGCTGCTGGAAAAGGCGCTGTTGATCGATACGATCATCGGCGGGCACAGTGCGATCATGGATCGTTATGACCCGGAAAAGCGCGTCGGCCTGATCGTTGATGAGTGGGGAAGCTGGCACGCCGCCGAACCGGGAACCAATCCAGCGTTTCTATACCAGCAGAACACGCTGCGGGATGCGATCCTGGCGGGCGTGACGCTGCACATCTTCCATGCTCACTGTGAGCGCGTTCACATGGCGAACATTGCGCAGATGGTCAATGTGCTTCAGGCGATGGTTTTGACCGACGGCGCAAACGCGATCCGCACGCCAACCTACCATGTGTTTGACATGTTCAAAGGACACCAGGACGCGACCCGGCTGCCGCTTTTGCTGCAAGGGCAGGATTACGCATTTGAAGGCCGCACGATCCCGCAGATCAGCGCTTCGGCGTCACGCAGTCATAAGGGAGAGATACTGATCACGATCTGTAACTTGAATCCTGGACAGGGCGTCGATCTGCGCTGTGAACTGGACGGGATCAAGGCTGCCCGCGTGACCGGGCAAGTGCTTACGGCCAGGTCGATCCATGCCTTTAACTCGTTCGAATCGCCGGATACAATTGTTCCTGCTCCATTCGATGGCATAGGACTCAATGGCGACAATCTGACCATCTCGCTTCCAGCGATGTCCGTAGTAGCCTTAACGGTGCTGTCCCAGTAGTCAACTACCCAGGTGCTTCTGCCCTGGGTAGTTGACAGTAACGCCACGTAAAACCCACGTCTTCAGACTTGGGATATAAGCGACTATTGCAGCGCGTTAACCATCTGCGCGGCATTGAACAGCAGGTAGTCGATATACGTGCCCGCTTCACCGCCCGCTTCGCTGAGCGAGCCGGTGTACAGGCGCGTGATCCCGGCCCCGGTTTCGTCGGCGATCTGTTGGGCGAGGTCTTCGCTGACGGTGGTTTCGGTGAAGATCGCCGGGACGTTGTATTCCTGGACGACTTCGATCAGGTTGAGCACTTCCTGCACCGAAGGCTCGGAGGTCGTGCTGCCGCCCGGAATGACCACGCCGACCAGCGTCAGGCCGAAGCGCTCCGTAAAGTAATTAAACGCTAAGTGATTGGTGACGATATAGCGCCGGTCTTCGGGGATCGTCTCAATCTGATCCTGGACCTGCTGCGCGACGGCGGCCAGTTCACCGAGATACGCATCGGCGTTGGCGGTGTAGACAGCTTCGTGGGCGGGGTCCAGCGCGATGAGGGTATCGCGCACGGCCAGCGCCCAGAAACCGGCATTAACCGGGTCCGTCCAGACATGCGGATCGCAGCTTCCGGCTTCGTGCGTGTGTTCGCCGTCATGCTCTTCGTCTTCATCGTCATGTTCATGACCGCCACACGCCAGCGTATTCAGCGGCCCAAGCGTGCCGTGCAGCAGGTATTCTTCGTCCGTGCCAAATGCGGCGCTCACGGCGACATAGTGTGGTTCACAGGCTTCGCCAATCGCGCTGTGATGATCATGATCTTCGTCGTCGTGTTCGCCCTCGTGATCATGATCATCATGCGCGGCGTCATCTTCATGATCGTGTGTCGTGCGCGAAACGATGGGGCGCACCGGCACGCAGTTCGATACGACTACCATCCGCTCACCGGCGGACTCTTCGACGACCGGCAGCAAGCCTTCCTCAAAATTAATGCCCACCACCAGCACAGCATCCGCGTCACTGAGCGTGACGACATCCCGCGCGGACGGTTCGTAAGCGTGCGGATTCGCACCAAGCGGGATCAGCGTTTCGACTTCCGCCACATCCCCGGCCACCTGCGCGGCGATATCCGCCAGAATGCTGAAGCTGGCGACCACACGCACAGGATCATCTTGCGCGCTGACCGAACTTGAAACGGTTGTACCGGTCGCTAGCATCAGGCTCAGGATAAACAGGCCAAGCACAAACAGCGTTACGGAACGAGGGTTCAGCATTGCTTTCACTCCTTGTGATTTCAGAATTACGTCAGAGACAGCGGGCGTGATCACCACACCCAATTGAAAAAATTTATCAGCTAGGGCGATCATAGCAATCACGCCGCCACGTGTCAAGCCGCATTTTTGATTTCTCGCTGCCGGGCGTTAAAGGGTACAATCAGCTACAGCAAACTCGTTCCGCCACGTTTTCGAAAGGACACGACGATACATGGCCCGTTTTACCCTGAGCGCATTCGGCGACGAAATCGCCCCGGATTTACAGGAACAGCTTAAACTGCTCAATGAACTAAACATTCACTACCTGGATTTGCGCAGCGCGTGGGGCAAAAATGTACTCGCGTTTGACGCTGATGAAACAGGCCGCGTCAAACGGCTGTGCGGCGAGTATGGCGTCAAGGTCGCGTGTATCGGCAGTCCCATCGGCAAAACGCCGCTCGCCGATCCCGTCGAACGCGACCTGGCAAACCTGGACTGCCTCATCGAGATCGCTGCCGCGCTCGACTGCCGCCGGGTGCGCATCTTCTCGTTCTACCCTGCCGATACCAGCACCAACGCGCATTATGACCGGTATGTAGATGACGTGATTGCGCGGCTGGCACGGCTGGCGGAAAAAGCCCAGGCTGCCGACATCGAACTGCTGCACGAAAACGAACGTGAGATCGTCGGAGACACTATCGCGCGCGGTCACGCACTGGTTAGCGGCGTGAACAATCCACACCTGCGTTTTCTGTGGGACCCGGCAAACTTTGTACAGGTCGGCGAAACGCGCGTCACCGAGCGGGGCTGGCCGGTACTGGGTGAGTGGACCACCTACATTCACATCAAGGACGCCCGGCAGGGGGACGGCAGCGTGTGCCCCGCCGGTCAGGGAGACGGGCAAATACGCGAACTGCTGCAAACGCTTGTCGCCCAGGATTATGAAGGCTTTCTCTCACTGGAGCCGCATCTGGCAGCCGCCGGGAGAAGCGGTGGATTCAGTGGTACGGCAGGCATGACCACCGCCGTTGAAGCGCTGCGCACGCTGATGCAAGAAACCGGCTGCGTGGAAGTACTGCGGGAGTAAATCCAAATATGACAACCCATCCTGAAGTTCGCATAGCTATCATTGGCACAGGCAGTATGGGCGTGGCCCATGCGCGCGATGTGTCCGCGCTCGATGGGGCGCATCTCGTCGGCGTATGTGACAGCCACCGCACCCAGGCCGACACAGTCGCTGAAACGCTCGGCACGCGCGCCTATTACGACTATCTCGACCTGCTGGAAGCCCCCGATCTCGACGCGGTGATTATCGCCACGCCGCACTACAGCCACCCCGCGATTACGCTGGCTGCGTTCGCGCGCGGTATTCACGTGCTGGTGGAAAAACCCATCGCCGTACACGTCAACGACGCGGCACGCATGGTCGCCGCTTACGAAGTCGCACGCCAGACTCACCCGGACCTGATTTTTGCCGCGATGTTCATGCAGCGCACCTATGGCAACTGGCGCAAGATCAAGGACCTGATCGCCAGCGGGGAACTCGGCCAACTGATCCGCACGACGTGGATTATCACGGATTGGTTCCGCACGCAGACCTATTACAATCACGGCGGCTGGCGCGCGACATGGCAGGGAGAGGGCGGCGGCGTGCTGCTGAACCAGGCCCCGCACAACCTGGACCTGTACCAGTGGTTGGTGGGGATGCCGCAGCGCGTGACCGGGTTTGCCGCGTTTGGCAAGTACCATACCATCGAGGTTGAGGACGAAGTTACGGCCTACTTTGAGCATCAAAACGGCATGATCGGGCACTTCATCACCTCGACCGCCGAATCGCCAGGGACCAACCGGCTCGAAATTGCCGGCGAGAACGGCAAACTGATCTACGAGGACAATCGCCTGACCTTCTACCGCAACCGGCACTCGGTGTTTAAACACATCCGCGAATCCACCGGGCGTTTTGAGCATGTCGAGAACTGGCGCAGTGAGATACCGTTCCCCGCGCAGGTCGGGCCGGGCCACAAAGCGATCATCGAGAATTTTATCGACGTGATTTTGAATAACGCGCCGCTGGTTGCGCCGGGAACCGAGGGAATAAATTCCGTGATGCTCGGCAACGCTATCATTCTGTCGTCAGAACTTCACCAAACCGTCGAGATGCCGCTAGATGGCGACGCTTACGAAGAGCTGCTGCGCCGGTTGATCGACGCAGCAAAAGCACGCTGACCGCGATGGGGTTGTCATAATAACTAAAACTGCGGATACACTGTCGCCATACGGAACAGCGCATCCGCAGTTTTGGCTACGCCAAGAAAATAATTACCCCATCCCCCACAACCCCTTCCCTCAGGGAAGGGGAGCAAAGGCCAACGCATTTGGGTGATTTATTTCCTGGATCAGCCTTTTGACAGGCGTCTTATGTGCGCTGCTACTCTGCCCTGGCCCAGTCGATCACCATACCGAGCGCGTTTTTGTCCCAGGTCGCCAACAAATCATACGCCTGGGTGAATTCATCCCAGTTAAACCGGTGGCTGATCAGCGGTTGGGCAGTCAGGCGTTCCCCCGCTAACAATCTGAGCGCCGCACGGTGTTCGTCGCGCTGCGTCCACCAGCCGGGCAGCGATTCATGCTGCGGGCGGTTGATCTCGTGCGCGCCGATGATAGTCAACCCTTTGCGGTGTACGTCGCGGTAGAAGTTGATCCCGTCGGTGATGCCGCGCGGACTGCCCAGCAGACTCACACGCCCGCGCGGGGCCGCCAGTTGGAACGCGAGCGGGATCGCCGGTGATGCGCCGGTCGCCTCGATGACGACGTTCGCACCTTCCGCTTCACACAATTCGCGCACCCGGTCCGGCAGCGTGTCATCACTGAGCAGCGCCGCATCCGCGCCCACGTCGCGGGCCAGCGCCAGGCGACCTTTGTCCATATCGACCGCGATAACCGGCAGCGCACCATTGGCGCGCGCAAGCTGCAACGCGAACAGGCCAATCGGCCCCATGCCGATCACGATCACGGAATCGCCCAGTTCGATGTGTGTTCTACGCACGCCCTGCATAGCAATCGTAACCAGGTTAAAAAACACCGCACTGTCATCGTCCAGATGATCCGGCACGCGGATGCACTTCACCGCATCCATGACGACGTGCAAGGCGTGCGGCCCGCCGCTCGCCACGCGATCCCCGGCACGCAGGGACTCGACTCTATCCCCTACGGCGATCACGTCGCCAATGTTGCTGTAACCAGGGTACAGCGGGTAGCTGGCGTTGGTATTGGGCAGCGCCAGGTAAAACGCGCGTTCGGTCCCCGGACTGACCAGCGATACGCGCGTCTGGATCAGGACTTGATCAGGACCGGGCGAGGGCGGTTCAAAAGCTTCAACAGCCACCACATTCGGCTGCTGTACCACGATGCGAAAACTGTTCATCTTGGCTCTTTTCTATTTTTCGAGACGGATCGCGAACGCTCACATAGCCGCGATCACGTTAACCAGAAATTCGTCGTATGTCTAACGCTAGCCCTTCAATCCCGTAGTTGCGATCCCTGATGTAATAAAACGTTGTAGGAACGCGAAAACGATCGTGATCGGCAGCAGCGTGACAACGGTCATCGCCAACAACTGATCCCATTGGATTTGGAGTTCGCCCTGGAACGACGCCAAACCCAGTTGCAGCGTAAACAACTCATTGCGTTGCAGTACGATCAGCGGCCACAGGAAATCATTCCAACGCCACATCACCGAGAAGATCGCCAGCACCGCCAGCGCCGGGCGCGCCAATGGCAACACAATCTGCCAGTAGATGCGCCACTCTGACGCGCCGTCGATGCGTGCCGATTCAAGCAGTTCGTCGGGGATCGTCAACATGTACTGGCGCAGCAGGAAAACGCCGGTCGGTGTCGCTGCGCCTGGGATGATCACACCCCACAGATCGTTGGTCAGACTCAACCGCGAGATAACCAGAAATACCGGCACCAGGATCACCGAAATGGGAATCATCAGTGTGCCAATGATGACCACAAATATGATGTCGCGCCCGGCAAAACGGTATTTGCTGAGCGCAAACGCGGCCATGCTGTTAATGATCAAGGTGATCGCGGTTGCTACAGAGGTAACAATGACACTGTTCTTGAGGTACACGTCAAACCGGAAGTTATTCGATTGAGTCAGTGGCGTGCGATAGTTATCCAATTCAAAATGCAGTTTTTCGACGCGCGATGTACGTTCAAAGTCGGTTGCATCCTGACCTAACTCTAGCAGGTTGACTTCCAGATAGTCATCGCGCGAAATATTCTCAACGTCTTCTGGCGGACTCTCTGGGTCGAGAAACTGGTACAACACCGAGCCAACCACGTTGACCTTTGCCAGTCGGCGCGTTTGACCGTCGATCTCAACATCGTAGAGTTCCAACGGTTGATTATCTTTAATGCCCTCGATCACCGTGGTTTCATGTTGATAAGGCAGCAGGCGCGGTGGCCGTTCAAACAACTGCGCACGGGATTTGAACGATGACAAAATAACCCACATCACGGGGCTGAACATCACAATCACGCCAATGACTAAGTACATGTACGTGATAAAGTCCATGACATCGACTCGGCTGCCGCCACGTTTGCGAATGATGAAGTTCTGTATGCGGTTCATGATCCTTGCCTCCTAAGCCGCTTCGGTGCGACGCCCCAACCAAAGCTGGATCAGCGTAAATATCAGCAGCACGCCGCCCATGAGTACCGATGCCGATGCGGCCAGGCCGCGCCGGGCGGGTTGATTGCGAAATGCGGTTTCGTAGATATATTGCACCATATACTTAGTAGCCGTGCCGGGTCCACCTTGTGTGAGCACAAATGCCTGATCGAATACTTGAACGGCGCGGATCAGCGCAAGCACCAACACCACAAACATTGTCGGCATCAAGAGCGGAAACGTGATGAAGCGGAAGGCCTGCAACCGGTTTGTTCCATCGATCTGCCCGGCCTCATAAAGCACAGGCGGAATCGACTGCAACCCAGCCAATAAGATCAACATGTAAAATCCCATCTGCGCCCAGATGCTGACCATAATGACCCAGGAACGCGCACCCGAAGCACTGCTGAGCGGAACGGCTGCCGGTCGTCCTGGATCAACGACGCCGAGGACGCCATCAAGTAACCCGTTGCGTTGCAGGATGAATTTCCAAATAAATCCTACGACGACCGGAGACAGCAACACCGGGTAAAAAAAGACACTCCTGAAGAAGGCACGTCCGACGATCTTCTGGTTCAAGATCAAGGCTGTGAGCAGGGCCAGCAGCACCATGCCACCGACCTGAAACACAACAAAAACGGTTGTGTTCTGTACGGCACGCCAGAAAAAGTCTTCTGCGCACGTATTGGGATCTGAAAAGTCGCCACAGTCAAGAAGGGCTTGATAATTGTCCGTGCCCACCCAGGTGCGATTTTCAGGGAATAACTCGACGCCAGCCGTACCCGAATAGTAGAAATTCAGCAACATAGGGAACAACACAAACACACTAAAGATCAGCATGTTGGGGACCAGAAACACGTAGCCCATGCGCTGTACACCAATAAGTTGCTGTATGCGGCTCAGAAACAAATCCAGAGCGTTCATGGCCGCAGACCACACCAGGAGAAACAGGCCTCCAATCAGGTTCGTCACCATTTGGAACACCTTGGGGGATGAAGCAGTCTTGGAATATGACATCTCTAAGTTCTCCCAAATGATTATTTAAGGACTACTGGCATACCCCAGATGGGACATGCCAGTAGCCGTTTTACATGTTCAAATGTAATGACACGGGCCTGGGTTAGGGCTTTTCAACGCCAGCTTCGGCCAAACCTTTGTCTACATCCTCTTGCATGCGTACAAAGGCCTCATCCATCGTCAACTCGTCGGTCAACACCTGGGTGATGCGATCACGGAAGGCATTGAACATCAGGCTGTTGTACTGGTAGGCCTGCGCCTGGAACGCGATCGGCGAAATGTTCGGAACCTGCTGGGCAAAGGCTGTCAGCGCATTCTTGGCCAAATCGAGATCGGTTTCCCACGGAATGTCGCTTGTCGCCACACCCGCGTGCGCCGGTACGAACAGGGTTCCCGCGTGGAACTTGATCAGGTTTTCTTCCCGCGCCAGGAATTCCATCACACGGACAACTTCTTCTGGGTGATCGGTATCATCAATGGCGAACAGGGCCGCGCCACCAGGCATACCGGTGCAACCACCAGGACCGCACGGGGCCGGCACAACTTGCCAATCGAAATCGTCGCCGATTTCCTGGGTGAACTGCGCCACCTGCCACGATCCGCTCATGTAGAACACCAGCTCACTGTTCTTGAACTGCTCGTTCGCACCTGCATAGCCCGTTGGGCCAATCCAGATTTCGGGCAGCATGGTGTTGTCTTCGTGCCACTGAACGAACAGTTCGGACATGGCGCGCATGCCTTCGTCGTCAAGCATAGGATAGCCGTTCTCGTCGAACCACTTCGCGCCCATGCTGATCGCCGGACCCGCGAAGCGGTGACCGCTACGGTCCATCGCCATCGCCCACACGTCTTCACCTAGAGCGTCGGCAACTGCCTTGGCGGCTACACCCCACTCTTCCCAGGTCACCTGATCTTTGACATCGCTGGGAACTTCAACGCCCGCCAATTCAAACAGCGTGCGGTTGATGAACGGGCCGGTGACCGTCAACTGATTCTGGATACCATAGATACCTTCGGTATCACCAGGCAGACGGTGCCAGTTCAGGAATTCACCAAAGTTCTCTTCCCAGTATTCGGGGGTGGTTTCTGTCAGGTAAGGACGCATGTCCAGGTAGTGGTTAGCCTGACCACCCAGGTCGGTGATTCGGGCCATATCGGGGCCGTCATCCGCATCGAGTTGGATCGGCAGTAGGTCGCGAATACCATCGGAATAACCAACAATATTGATCGTAACTTTGATGTCGGGGTTTTCCGCTTCGAATTCATCAAGCAGCCCACGAAGAACCTGACTCTCGACGCCATCATCGTACCAGGTGATATTTAACTCAACGACATCTTGTCCAGACGTGATCGACGCCGGGATCGCGAGAGCCACCACAATCAACAACATTACCACAACACGAAGTTTCACTGTTATCCTCCATAAATTTACACTCGAACTATAGCGTTAAATACTGAAATTACGATTTTAGCCGATTGACAGCCACCTCCTTCCACTCGATAGTGCTCAAGCAGCATAAATTCTCACCATTATTATATTCATCTAGCGACCAGTTGCGCAATTCGGTGCGTGCATTTTTGACGGTTGGCTTATCCGACCTGCGGCTGATCGACCCTCCAAACAATTACAGACCGTCTTTAATAAATTACATTAAAAAATTAAATGGCGCAAGAAGCTATCATGCGGGGTCGTCTGGTTAAACTTCGCAATTAGGGGATGGGATGGTTGATAAACCCCGCGACCATGCGCATTATCGTCGGGATCGTGGCGTGCGCGCGCCCCATCGTGACGACGCGCCCGGCAGCAGCATCAGACGGCGGCGCTGTGCCAGCGGTGATGATCACCGCCGGGATCGACGCCATGAACCCGGCAGCTTGCAGCGCCGCGCGCACCGTTTCTCCCTTTGCGGTCGAGGCGTCCAGGATCAGCAGGTCCGGCAGCAGCGTCTCGACCATCTCAATCACGATTTCACCGACACCGGTCTGCTCGACGATGTACCCGGCGTTTTCGAGCGCCCCGCGCAGCCCCTCGGATTCGGGGCTTTCGTCCTGGGCCAGCAGGATCAGGCGCTGCTGGGCAGGTGCGGCCTGCGCCTGTGGTTGGAAGATCACCATACGGTGCGCATCAAGCAGCGCATCCCCGGCGGTATCACGCGGCGCGGCGGCCTGCTCCGGCGTGGCACGCGGCACGGTAAACGCTACGCGCGTGCCTTTGCCCACCTCGCTCTCGACCGTAATCTGCCCGCCCTGCATCTCGACCAACTGCCGCGTGATGCTCAGCCCCAGGCCCGTGCCCCCATAGCGGCGCGCGCGGATCGCGTCGCCCTGCCGGAAACGCTCGAAGATGTTATCGAGCATATGCGCCGGAATGCCGATACCGGTATCGGCAACCACCACCACGATCACGTCGGCATCCACGCGCGCGCTAATCGTCACGCGGCCCTGTTCGGTGAACTTCAGCGCGTTAGTGACCAGGTTCAGCGCGATCTGGCGCGTGCGCACGCTGTCCCCCCACACGGGCGGCAGGCCAGCGGGATAGTCCGCGATCACGGCAATCGGTCGCCCCTGGACCAGCCCTTCCGCCGTGCGCACAGCGTCATCCAGAATATCACCCAGGCGGATCACACCGGGGTTAATGCGCAGCTTGCCCGCCTCGATCTTGCTCAGGTCGAGGATGTCGTTAATCAACGCGAGCAGGTGCGCGCCGTTGCGCCGGATGGTTTCCAGGTCGCGCGCGTATTCGGGCGGCAGCGGCGTGGTGTAGAACTCCGAATGTGGGCTGAGCATCGCCTGGGTGTGCCCGATGATCACGCTCAAGGGGGTGCGCAGTTCGTGCGACATATTGGACAGAAACACGCTCTTATAACGGTTGGCTTCGTCGGCCTGTTTACGCGCGATCTGTGCCGCTTCGAACAGGTCCGCATTGCGGATCGCAATCGCCAACTGGTCGGCGAGCGCCTGCATCGTGCGCACGTCCTCGGCGTCGAAGGCGTTCGGGCGGTCGCTTTGCAGGTCCAGCACGCCCAGCACGCGCTCGCCGATGCGCAGCGGCAACACCAGTTCGGAGCGCGTATCGGTAAGCGTACTCTCGCGCTGGTACAGCGGGTCATCGGCGACCTGTGCGGCCAGGCGCGACTGTCCGGTCACCGCGCACCAACCGACCATACTACCCGCCTGGCTGATGCGCAGCCGCACATCGCCCAACACGTGCCCGCTGCGGCACGCATTACTGCGCAGCACGACATATTCGCCGGACGAATCGACCAGGAAAATACCGGTGTAGTAGTAACCAAAACGCTGCTGGATGATCGCCACGATCTGCTTTAGCAGCTTGTCACGGTCCAGGATCGAGGTGGCGCTGCGTGCGACTTCGGCGTGCGCTTGCAGTTGGGCGGCGCGGCGTTCCAGC
>CAZMNL010000026.1:0-2241 GCA_964567525.1 uncultured Anaerolineaceae bacterium | reverse complement strand
TTCCAGCGCTTTGTACAGCCGGTCGAGTTCGTCGGCCTGCCGCCGCACCTCGAAATAGTTGCTCAGCGCCCACACCGCCGGAGTCAGGCGATCTTCGACCGACCCCAGGATCAGGCTGACGATCTCTTCTTCGTCGGTTTCTGCGGTGCTGCGCTCGGCGATCTTGTTCCCGGCGTTGAGCACCACGATGCGATCCGCGATATTGAACACGTCCTCAAGATTCTGCGTCACCAGCAGCACCGCCGTACCCTGCTGCCGCGCGGACGTGATCAGGCGCTCAATGTTCACTTTGTAGGCTTCGAGCGCGTCGGTTGGCTCGTCGAGCAGCAGCAGGCGCGGCGACCAGATCGTCGCCTGCACAAACGCGACCATCTTACGCTGTGCGCTGGTCAGGTCGTGCAGCGGGCAGTCCAGCGTGGGCGGATCGAATCCCAGGCGCTCGAATTCGGCACGGGCGCGGTCGCGCAGAGTGTGCTGGTTCCACCAGCCCAGCCAACGCAGTGGCGCGCGTCCTGCCGGAGCCTGCCCCGCGAAGATATACCCCAACGCGTTCATGTGCTCGGCGGCGTTGATCTCCTGGTACACGGCCTTGATGCCGTGCTGTGACGCACGGTGCGAGGGGTACAGGCGCGCGCGCCGCCCGTCCACCATGAAGTAACCGTTATCCGGTTGTATGCCGCCCGCGATCAGGCGCAGCAGCGTGGTTTTGCCGGAGTTGGTATCACCCACCACGCCGATCACGTCGCCAGGATGGATTGCCAGGTCGAGCGGTTGCAGCGCTTCGACCGCGCCATACCGCTTGGAGATGCCAACGGCACGTAAAAAGGGGCGTTTTGAGGACATAGGCGGGTGCTCACATGGTATGCTGGGACGGACGGTAGGGGCCGCATAGGGGTATATCGATGCAGATCAAGGATTTAAGGCGGAGATCGCACACCGGCCTCACCCCCTAAATCCCCCTCTCCAGCCGAGCCAGAGAGGGGGACTTACCCACGACCATCTCCCCCTCTCCAACTTGTTTGGGGCGGGGCCGGGGGGTGAGGTTAACCGGCAAGCATGCACCGTCTTAATTTCTTGAAACGCATCAATACGCCCCTACGCGATACGAGCAGATCATGTAAATGAACCTACGTCCGGCCCATCAGGTGCGCGAGGATCAGGCGGTCTAGTTCTTCGTAGTCGCGCTGGTCGATACACTGCTGCATCACGGTGCGGTCCAGGCTGCGCACGCGCTCCACCAGCCACAGGAACGTTTGCAGGCTGTTGTGCAGGTGCCTGGTGGCGACCTCGGCGCGCTGCGTGCGCACGACCTTCACATCCAACCCGACTGTGCCGGTGTTGTAGTACTTGTGATCGTCCAGCACCAGCACCTGGTCGAACGCGCGGCGCAGGTTCACCGCGCCAAATGAGCGGTCCTGGTCGAACTTCAGTCCGTTCTGGTCGTTGAGATGCACGCTCCACAGCTTATCAAACGCCAGCCCGAAGGCCATCTCGTCCGCCGGGTCCAGCCCGGCCAGCACCGCGTGCGCCGATTCGACCAGCACGCCCATGCGGGCGGGATCGTCCGTCTTCATGCCCAGCGCGACCGCGTGCCCGATGGTGGGGATGTAGGACAGGTCCATCGGTTCGTTGGGCTTCGGTTCGATGGCGATACGGATTTGGGGCGCGTAAGCAAGCATATCGTTGATCGCCTCGACCAGCAGATCGACGGCACGCACCGCGTCTTTGGATTCGCGCATGTACGTGCCCTCACGCGCCAGCCATAACACCATCAGCTCGCAGCCCAACACCTGCGCGATATCGAGCGTCTTACGCGCGCGGTCGCGGGCATAGGCGCGCGCCTGCGGATCGTTGGCGGTGAAACCGCCATCTATCGTGAGGGGATGTTCCCACAGGCGCGGCGCGATGATCTCCGTGTAGAGTCCGTGATCGTCGAGCTTCTGCTTCAGCGCGCGGGCGTCGCTCTCGATCTGCTGCGGCGTCTTGTCATCCAGGGCGGGCACGGCGTCGTCGTCGTGCAACTGGATCGCGTCAAAACCCAACTCGCGGTACAGGGGCAGCTTGGCGTCAAATTCGATGGTGGGGCGTACCGGCGGGCCAAAAGGATCGGCCCCTTCGTGGATGTTCCAGGGGCCAAATGAGAACTTGTAACCGTATTTTTCCACTGCAAAGACTCCTTTAAAAGTGGCTCAAGTATAGATCGGGTGCAAATGGTGATTTTAGCAGGACGCATTCGATATT
>CAZMNL010000025.1:0-16406 GCA_964567525.1 uncultured Anaerolineaceae bacterium | reverse complement strand
ACGACGCGCCACCCGATCCCGTCATCTGACAGGATCGGGTTTCCCAAACCGACGACCAAAATGTCAGCGGTTGCCACAGTCACAGCGCGATCCTATTCAAGCTTTTCAAGCTGCTGCGGCGGCACAAACTGACTACTGTGCAGCGTGACTTCACCCTCATGATCGCGCACGATCAGTTCAAGCGGCATCTGCCCCGGCAGTGAGTGCGTCGCACACGACAGGCACGGATCGTAGGAACGGAAGGCCATCTCGACCATATTCAGAATTCCATCGTTGACCTCACCGCCGTGAATCAGCGCCTCAGCAGCCTTGCGAATGCTGATATAAATCGGCGCGTTGTTGTTGGTCGTGCCGACGATCAGGTTTGCCTTTTCCAGGATGCCGTTTTCATCCGTGATGTAGTGATGCGTCAGCGTGCCGCGTGGCGCTTCCACGATACCCACGCCTTCGCGCGGGGTGCCGGTCGGAATAGCGCGAATTTTGCCGGTCACGACTTCTTCATCCTCAGCAAGTTGCAGCATCCGTTCCGCCGCGTATTGCAGCTCGATCACGCGCGCCCAGTGAGTCGCCAGCGTGTGATGCACCGGCTTGCCACCAAGCGTTTCATAGAAGCGCTCATACTCGGCCTGGGCCAATGGGGTCGCCATGCCATCCGCCGCGTTCAAACGTGAAAGCGGGGTGGCACAGTACACGCCACTGTCCGGCCCATCAACGAAGCCCTTCCAGCCGACCTTCTTCAGGTACGGGAACTTGAGATACGACCAGGGTTCGACATGCTCTGCGATGTATTCCTGGTATTCTTCCGGCGCATACTTGCAGTGTTCCACGCCGTCCGGCCCCACCACGCGCACCTTGCCATCGTAGAAGTTCACATGATTGTTCTCATCGACGAGGCCCATATAGTACGTCTGTTGGGTATATCCCGCGCTGGTGATCAGGTCCACATAGTCCGTATTCGCCAGCACTACGTCATGGAACAACTGGATCGTGAACTGTCCGAACTCAACGTTCTTGCGCGCGATCTCGATGATCTGCTGGCGCTGTTCCTCGGTGATCGGGTGATTCATCCCGCCGGGGATCGCGGCGACCGGGTGTACCGGGCGACCGCCGATCATCTCGATCACGTGATGATTGCGCTTGCGCGTATCGATCACCTGCCCGCCGATTTCCAGGCCAACTTTCGCAATCACGCCCAGGATGTTACGCTCAGCGGCGGGAGCGTCCGGCCCGACTACGAAGTCAGGGCCGCCCAACGCGTAGAAATGCGTGGTATGGTCCGTCACATAGAACGCCATGTACAGCAATTCGCGCAGCTTCTTACCGGCAGACGGCACCTCGACACCGTACAGCGCGTCGCAGGCTTTCGCAGCGGCCATCAGGTGAGCTTCCGGGCAAACGCCGCAGATGCGGCTGGTCAGGCGCGGCATTTCTTCCACCGGACGCCCGACACAGAACACTTCAAACCCGCGTAGTTCCGGCACCTGGAAATAGCAGTTTTCGACTTCGCCCTGCTCATCCAGGAATATTTCGATCTTGCCGTGTCCTTCCAGGCGGGTGATCGGGTCAATGGTTATACGTGTCATCAATACACCTCCTGGTTATACGGGATCGCCGGCGGATTCTTCTACAGCGACCTTCTGCCCGTTTTGGCGGGCCTTACGGCGCAGCAGCGACTCCGGCAGGTGGAAGCGGTAGAAGTACCCGGCAGGATCGGGCAGCGTATCAAGAATCGCGTCGGCTTCTTCAAGCGTATCAGCATCCAGAACCGATGCAATACCCGTCAGAATTTTCGCGCCGTGATCGATGACACCGGTGTTCGGGCCATAGCAGCCCCGGCAGCCCATGCCGACCGCCGGACACTTGGCCCCACAACCCGCGCGCGTGGCGATACCGGCACAGAACAAGCCCTGCTCCAATAAGCACTGTTCAGGATCGGGTTCGATCTCTTGCGGGCGGTAAAACCGCTTGATTTTCTTTTCGCTCTTGGTGCGGGCGCACTCATCGCACACCGTCACATCCAGTCCGATTACCGAACCGGGCGGCGGCAGTTCGCCGGAAACAATCGCGTTCACCGCGATCTCGATAGAGTGCGCTTCCGGCGGGCAGCCCGGCAGGAAGTAATCCACCGGCACGACCTGCGCCAGAGTCTTCACCGTGTTCCAGAAGATCGGGAGCGTGAGTTCACCCTCCGGCACTTCGGTGCGTTTCTGCGGTAAGACGCGGTCGGGATTATCCGTGCTCGGTGAATCAAAGTAAATCCAGTTGAACATCTCATCACGGCTGTTAAAGTTGCCCAGGCCCGGCATCGAGCCGCCAAACGCACATGCTCCAAACGCGACCATCACTTTTGACTTTTGCCGTAGCAGGTGCGCCAGGTGTGCATTTTCGTCATTGCGGATCGCGCCATTAAACAGGCAGACATCAATTTCGCCGTCTTCCATGGCTTCAACATCTTTATATTTGAAGTCCATCACACACGGCCAGAAGACGATATCAAACGCTTCGGCCACGTTCAAAATTTTCTCATGCAGCCCCAGCACGGCAATCTCGCAACCACCGCACGAGGACGCCCAATACAGGGCCAGTTTAGGTTTGCCGTTACTCATGCGCGGCCTCCTCGATAGCGTAGGGGTCTTCGTTGGGCCAATTATGCGCCCAATCCAGCGGGCCGAGGGCGCGGATTTCTTCCGTCACGCGCGCGACCGTTTCGGCAAAGCGCACGCCTTCCGCTGCCGATGCCCAATGCAGTTGCACGCGCTCCGGCTCCACGCCCAGTTGTTCGAGCGTGCGCCGCAGCAGCGCAAACCGCCGGATCGCTTTGTAGTTACCTTCCTGATAGTGGCACTGCCCAGGGTGACAGCCCATAATCAGCACCGCGTCCGCGCCTTTTTGCAGCGCGCGCAGCACAAAGGTCGGGTCCAGTCGTCCGGTACACATGATGCGGATATCGCGCAGTGTCGCCGGGTAGCCCATCCGAGATGTGCCAGCCAGGTCTGCCGCGCGATAAGAGCACCAGTTGCACAAAAAGCCCACAATGACGGGCGTAAACGTTCCGTTATCCTTGCTCATCGCTCTCCTTGACTCCTGACTAGCCTATTTCCGGGATCAGCTCATCGCCCGTCACATCCACCAGGATGCCGTCGATCTCGGCGATCAACTGGTCAAACGTGAAGTGTGCGCCGGTGATCACCTGGCTGGGACACGCCGCTACACAGGTACCGCACCCTTTGCACAGTGCCGGATTCACCCGCGAAACCCCCTCGGCTTCGAGGAAGTCAATCGCATTATACGGGCACATGGTGTTACAGATACGGCAGCCGGAACAGTGTTCTTCATCAATCGAAGCACGCACCGGTTCCAAAGAGACTTCTTGTTGAGAGATCGTCGCCAGCACACGCGCTGCCGCCGCTGCTCCCTGCGCGACACTGTCGGGGATGTCCTTCGGACCCTGGCACGCCCCGGCGATGAACACGCCTTCGGTGACGGTCGCCACCGGGTCTAGCTTGGGATGCCGTTCCGTAAAGAACCCGCTATCACCGCAGCCTGCACCGAACATGTACGAGACGGCCTGCGCGTCGGCGCGTGGTTCCAGGCCCGAAGCCAGAATCACCATGTCAACCGGCACGCGGCGCTGCTTGCCTACCAGCGTGTCTTCGGCGATCACGACCAGCTTACCTTCTTCATCCGGGGCATGGGACACGTCGGTAATTTCCGACACCTTGCCGCGAATGAAGTTGCCGCCTTCTTTCAGCACGCGGTGATAGAACTCTTCATAGCCCTTGGCGATGGGCCGCATATCAATGTAGAAGTTGTAGATTTTTGCACCGGTTTTTTCCATGACCAGATGCGCGAACTTCAGCGAGTACATGCAGCAAACCGCCGAGCAGTACTCGTTATAGTTCTTGTCGCGGCTGCCCACACAGTGGATGATCGCCACCGACTCCGGTACGGTCTCGCCGTCACGCAGCACAAGTTTACCTTCCGTCGGCCCGGCAGCATTGGTCAGACGCTCAAATTCCAGGCTGGTGAAAACATTTTCGAGCCGCCCATAACCATACTGCCCGATACGACGTGCATCGAACAACTGGTAACCCGTAGCCAGGATCACGTTACCAACCTCGATATCGAGAAGTTCGTCTTCCTGCTCGAAGCGGATCGCCTCAGTCGGGCAGACCTTCTCGCACATCCGGCACTTGCCGGACTTGAAGTAGGTGCAGTTCTCAACATCGATCACGGGATATTTCGGCACAGCCTGCGGGAAGGGGCGGTAGATCGCCTTGCGATAACCCAAACCCGACTCGAACACCGTATCGACGATCTTGATCGGGCACTTTTCCCAGCATTCGCCGCAACCGGTACACAGGTCTTCATCGACCATGCGCGCCTTACGACGCACACGCACCGTGAAGTTGCCCACGTAGCCGTCCACCTGCTCCACTTCGCTGTAGGACAGCAGCGTGATATTGGGATGTGCGCCGGCATCGAACATCTTCGGAGTCAAAATACAAGCTGAACAGTCCAACGTGGGGAACGTCTTGTCAAACATCGCCATGTGACCGCCAATGCTCGGCTCGCGTTCCACGAGATACACGTGGTACCCGGCGTCGGCGATCTCCAGCGCTGCCTGAATCCCGGCGATCCCGCCGCCGACAACCAGCGTTTCGGGCCGAATGCTCACCTTCATCGGCTCGAGCGGCTCGTGATGTGCCACGCGCGCTACCGCCGCGCTCACCAACGATTTCGCCTTATTGGTCGCACCATCACGATCGTTCGCGTGTACCCATGAAGCATGTTCGCGGATATTCGCCATCTCGAACATATAGGGATTCAGGCCACCGCGCGCGCAGGCGTTGCGGAACGTTTTCTCGTGCATGTGCGGCGAGCACGAAGCGACCACCACATGCGTCAGGTCAAACTCTTTGATATCTTCCTCGACCAGCTCCTGACCGGTGCTGGCACACATGAACTTGTCATCACGCGAAACGACCACGTTCGGCAGGTTCAAGGCCCATTCAGCGACATGCTCAACATCCACCGTACCGGCGATGTTATGGCCGCAGTGGCACACATATACACCAACTCTTGGTTCGCTCATGTGGACCCTCCTACTCCGGCATCACAGGCATTGGGAGCGCCTGCTTGGAACGACGTTCGCGCTTGGCGCGCGGCGGCGGGGTATCTTGAATCTTGCGCACCACCGGCATCGCGTCTACAAATTCCTGCCCGAAACCGAGTTCTTTCGGGGACAGGCCCAACGCCAATCCAATAACTTGTGTAAAGAACAAAACGGGCATCCGATAATCCGTATCGAACAATTTATTGGCGGCGTCCTGGTACACGTCCAGGTTAAGCTGGCACATTGGGCAAATCGTTACAATCGCGTCTGCGCCAGTTTCGGCGGCATTCTTGACGATCTTGTGGATCATCTCCAGCGCCGTGACCTCGCTGATCTGAGTCATGTGTCCGCCACAACAGAACGTCTTCAGCGAAAACGCGGTCGACTCCGCGCCCAACGTTTCGATCATGGTGTCCATCGCGGTAGGCTGCTCGGTGCTGTCGAACTGGGTATCGGGCCGGGCAATCAAACAGCCGTAGTACGGGGCCAGGCTCACGCCATACAGCGGGCGCTTGACCTGTTCTTTCAGCCCGTCCATACCAATATCGTTGATCACCATCTCCAACAGGTGTCGCACCCGGATCGTACCGGGATCGTAGTGCAGATTTCCGGCAGCGAGCGCTTCGTTCACCTGCTCACCCAGCTTGGGGAAGCGCTTCATATTCTTGTCGGTTTTGTAAAGATTCAAGAAACACGCGCTGCACGGCACCACCATCTCGCTTGAGCCTTCATCCTGCGCCCGTGCAAGATTCCGCGCCACCAGCGCATACGCCGGCAGGCGGTTGACCGAAAAGTATTCGGTCGCGCCGCAGCAGTTCCAGTCGTCAATCTCGACCAGTTCAAATCCCAGCGCTTTGGCAACCGCTTTTGTGGATACCCCATACGCATGATTGCCATGTTGGAGCGAACAGCCAGGATAGTACGAATATGCCTGTTTGCCGTTGGTACTCATACCTGACGCTCCTTCGAAGCTATCTCTTTTGCGGTGTTCAGGACCGCCTGCAACTGGTCAAGCTCACGGATGGATTTCGGGCGCAGCGCCATGCGATTGCGACGCAGCATCCCCACGCCCATCATGCCTAACTTCACCATCTGCTGCGGGTGGTGGAACAGGTGATAGCGTGTCGCCAGGCCCGCTTCAAAGCTCCGCCCGCGTTGCTCTACGAAACCGATAAAAGTTTCGGAGAACTTGGCAGCGTGCGGGTGATCGTAGCGCCCGACCTGAATCGCCATCTCTTTCAGGGTGTACATAATGTCGGTAATTGGGATTTGTTGTGGGCAGCGCGCGGTGCAGGCATAGCACGACACGCAGTACCAGGGTGTGTTGCTGCTGAGTACTTCGTCTTCCATGTCCGCGCCGATCATGGCGAACAAAGCGCGCGGCGTGTGATCCATATCGGCCCCGGAAGGGCACGAGCCGCCACACGATCCACATTGAAGACACTCACCCAGCAGTTCCCCACCTGGCGTAGACGCCACAACCCGGTCATAGAACACGTTACGAGTTCCTGACTCGTTCAAGGGGGCCTACCTCCTCAGAAACTGTGGACTATACTTTTAAAGAACAAAAAAACCCGAACACGCGCTGGCTGGCATCTCACAGCGTCGGACTGGGTCTTTGCTACTCACGACATAACGCATGCATTGAATGAACAGCATTCAAGCGATAGGATGGGTTCAGGCAATCTCCTTTTTGGTTTATTTGGACCATAATAATGTTTAAACCAACTATATCTTGAGGATTCTATAAAACTCATAAACATTCTATCAGGGGTACTCATCAAGGGTCTATCCTTCAAACCATCTACTTCGCACACAAAATTAGTACATTTATACTATCTCCACCGAGCCGTACTAATCCGCACTGGATTATGGCACTGCAATCTGATTGACATCCACAATCCCGTGCGCCACACTGTAAACGGCGACTTGCAGCCGGTTTTCCAGGTTCAACTTCTGATAGATACTGCACAGGTGATTTCGCACCGTATGCTCGGAGATTTGCAGTCTTTCACCGATGCGTTTGTTGGTCATGCCGCGCGCGACCAGCTCAAGGACTTCGCTTTCGCGCGCGGTCAGGTCAGGGCTGGGCGATGCGCGCAAACATAGCGTACAGTTGCTCACGCTCAGGCGGCGCATCAACGTTGCCGCCGTAGTCAGCGAAATAGCCGCCTCGTTTCGGTTCAGACCACGCAAGCGACAGAAGAGTTCTTCCGGGGTGATATTCTTCTGGAGATATCCGTCCGCACCCGCCAGAACGCAAGCCAACAATTCTTCAGCCAGGATTTCAGCCGCCAGCGCGACGATGCGCAAACCGGCCAACTGCCGCTTGACGGCACGAATGACGGCTGCGCACTCGGACCCATTCCAATCAACATCAAGGATCATCACGTCAGGCTGCAACTGCTGCGCTAACTGAAGCGCCTGGGCGTGATTATCCGCCTCCCCGACGACTTGCAGGTCGGGCTGGGTTTCGATCAGACGCGCAATCCCGGAACGGAACAGTACATTGGCATCTACCAGCAGTACGCGGATCGGTTCGAGAAAATCGTTCATCAAGCACCACCCACAAATATAGTACATTTAAAGGATACACACATAGGTCAACAGCGCGGTTAGTATGTGAATGTTTTCTCCATTATACAATGGTTTTTGTTTCTGTTGTTTTTTTGTTTCCCTCTAATCGCAGAAAATTGAACATACCTGTACATCAAAAAACGGCTGCCAGAATAACAGCCGTACCATCTTGTACCGGTATGTTCAAACTACCCGCCGCGAGGATGCTTTGGGCACAGCCGATCAGTCGGGCTTCCATCCAAGCCACTGATCGGCGTAATGCGACCATTCCAGCGAATCGGTCGTCTTATATTCGTACAATCCAACGCCGCGTATGAGGTTCTTGTGATCCCCTAACCACTTAATGCCCGCCTTGACCCCGACCAGCGCAGTTTTCACACTCTCAACCGCCGGATCATGTTCCGGCGCGGCCTCATAGGTGGGCAGCGCGATCACGATCTCCGGGGGGTCTTCGAGTTCGCGCATCGTGATCGCGTAGTTTTGCACCTGGTACGCTACCCAGGTCTGGTAGTCTTCCGCACCGGTCAGCCCGCTGGCATGGGCCATCACGACAATCTCATCCAGGTCAAGCAGGCCCACACGCTGTTTGTAATTCAGCGTCCAGGTCAGGTCGGGATCGCCGGGCGTGCCCATCGGCACATCCGGATCAGCGGGTAACCGGTCGGGCGGCACAGTCGCCGAAAGCAGCGCCTCATCGCCGATGGCCTCGCGCAGTGCGCGCAGCATCAGGATGTACGATTCGCTGTCGTTATAGATCGTGCGCCCATTAAGCTGCACGCCGTCAAAACCCCACTGGCGTACCGCCGTCTGGGACAGGGCAACGACCGCCGCCTGCCGCTCCGGCTGTGTGATCTCCTCGCCGGACATACGCACCCATACCAGGATCGCTAGATCGGGGTAATGTTCGCGCATAACCCGTACAAAATCCGCTGCGTATTCGCCCTCAAACAATGTGCCATCGGAGCGCCACGCTGCCGCCTCAAGATACACCCGGTCGATCTCATTTTCCTGGAGGCGCTGCGCCAACTGGCGCACCGTTTCCACGTTCGGTAGCGTGTTGGTCCAGGCAAATTCCAACCATGTGCGATTAGCGAACGTGATATCTTCATCCTCAAACAGCGGCAGCACCGCCTGCGTAATCACGATCACGATCACGATGAGCACGGCCATAATACCGGCTCCTGCGATCAACCACTGCTGCCAGGATAAGCCCTGGTCAACGCGCACATGCCCGCGCGACGACTGAAGACGTGAACGGCGGAAAAATCCCACAGCTACATTTACTCCTCGTCCAATGCTGCTGAGTCTGATTCGCTCGTTTGATCATCGTGATCGTCAAACGAGAACAACGGCACCGTGATCGCCGCACCCATCGCGCGCAAAGCAGCGGCCTGCACCGCCCACATACGCGCTTGATTCTCTGGGGTATCGTGATCGTAACCGAGCAGGTGCAGCGTGCCATGAATCACGGCCAGAACAATCTCATCGCGCCAATCGTGCGGCTCAGTTGCGGCTTGCCGCTGGATATACGGCAGTGCCAGCACCAGGTCCCCCAGATACGGTGCTTCCACCTCTGGCACAGGATCAGCCGGAAACGAGAGTACATCGGTCGGCTTGTCGATCCCGCGAAAGGTACGGTTCAACCGCCGGACTTCATCATCGCCGGTAATGACCACGCTCAAACCAGATTCATCTGCCACTGCTTCGTGGTCAAGCACCCAGGTGATCGCCTGCGTGATTTTGTCCAGCACCAATTGATCAACACCACTAACCTGCACTTGCGTATTAATATCATAACGCCCGTCAGCGTCACCTGTCATGATCATCCCCTCGCTATTCGACCTGTGACTGCGGATACGGCGGTTGAGCGCGCTTCGCCGGATCGTCGTTAATCGACCGTGTTACAGCAGAAATGGCCCCCTGCTCGATAGCACCAGTTCTGGCGCTTCCGGTACCGCTATCACCTGCCACCGCATCCCGCCCGCGCGCGGCGCTCTGTTCCGGCAAGGCGGGCTGCTGCGCCGCTGCCAGCGTATCCTGCCCCGGCGAGCCGGGATACGCGATCCGGGGATGGAAAACGCCTTGCAAAGCGGACAGAAACGTATCGCGCAGCATCCGCAGATCATTAAGCGTCAGGCCGCTCTCGTCAAGCTCGCGTTCCTTCAAACGCGATTCGAAAATATAATCCACCGTTTCGGCGATATCTTCCCGGTTCTGCGGGCGGCGCGCGCGCACACTGCTCTCACAGCCATCCGCCAGCATCAGGATCGCCGTCTCGCGTGAGCGCGGGGATGGTCCGGGATAGCTAAAAGCTGCCAGATCAACGGCTTCATTCGACTCCTGCGCACGGCTGAGGGCCTGCCGGTAAAAATACATCACCTGCGTTGTGCCGTGGTGCTCCATGATAAAATCACGGATGCGGCGCGGCAGGTGATAGCGCCGCGCCAGCCGATCCCCTTCGGTCACATGCCCCAGAATGATTCGGGCGCTTTGCAGCGGATCGTCAAGCACATCATGCGGACTCGCTGCGTCCGCCTGATTTTCGACAAAAAAATGCGGATTCAGAATCTTGCCCACGTCATGGTACATTGCCGCGACACGCACCAGCGCAGCATTCGCCCCGATACGCTGTGCGCCCAGCTCCGCCAGGTTTGCGACCTGTAGACTGTGCTGGTAGGTGCCGGGCGCTTCACGCAGCAAACGCTGCAATAACGGGTGATTGGGCTGTTGCAGTTCGACGATCTTCAGGCTCGTGGGAATATTCAACATATTGCTGAGCATGTACAGACCCATTAACGCCAGCGCCGCCGAGAACAAACCACTGACCAACGCGCCGAGCACCTGCCAAAACACAGTTACTAAGGGTGGCGTGTCGTCCACCGCCAGCGCGAACAACAGCGCGATAAACACCCCACACACACCCACCACCATCCCCGCGCGGAAATAGGTATTTAACCGGTCCGTGCGCCCCAGGCTCAAGACACCAATGGTATTGCCCAGCACGATCAAAACGGCAAATTCCAGCGATTTTCCCGCGGTGATGCCGATCACTGCCGCTAAGGTCATCGACGCCACAATCGCAAACTGCGAATCGACCAGCGTCATCACCAGAAAAGCGAACGCCGCCGCAGGAAAATAGTACGGGTGGGTGCGGCTTTCGGCATCGGTCAACTGCGCGCCCGCCAGGAACAAGAGAAACAACACCGCCAGCAGCGCCAGAAACGACGGATCACGCACGATCTTAGGATAGTAGCTGTAGATGTATGTCCCCAGCAAAACCGCAACAAGCCCCATCGCCAGCACCCCACCGATCAGGCGTTCAACTTTGCGGCGCGCGATTTGCAGCAGCCCGAACTGTTCCAGTGCCTCGATGTGCGCTTCGGTCACGATTTCACCTTCGCGCACGATCATCTGCCCTTTGACAAAAGTACGCACCTCGACCGGCACTTTTGAGGCAGCATCAAGCTGGGCCTGCCGGGTCAGTTCTTCGTTGTAAAACGCATTAACGCGGATCAGATCGCTGACAATGCCCGTGATGATCTGAACTTCGGTTTCGCTGTAACTGGCGCTGATGCGGTTTTCCAGGTCGTCGCGCTGCGACTGGATCGTGTCCTGGCGCACTTCGCCACTCATCACGCGCTCAAGCAGGCGGATCACCTGGTCGTCAATAGCACGCCACTGCGCATCGTCATCAATCATCGCCAGCGCAGCAACCGCGCGATCATCCAGGCTCAGTTCGCTGATAGCCCGGATATCCCGCTGTTTTTGATCATAGGTGGCAAAATCATCGTGCAAGACATTCTCAATAAAATCGAGTATCTGGCGCACGAGTTGGAGCTGCGCACTCCGCACACCCGGATCAGGTGGATCATAAACCGGGCGCACACGCGCAATTTCTGCGTCCCGTTTAGCCTCGGTCAGCACTTCGCTTTCATACTTCAAGCTGCGCGGCGCGAGCAAGTCACGGGGCGCGACACTGCCCACTTCCAATTCAACTTTGGTGCTGGATGGCAGCAGCACCTCAGAGGCAATAATCAACGCGCCGCTGAGCACGAAAGCGCTGATCAGCAGCACATATACGCTGCGCTGCCATAATTCTTGCAGCGATTCAGGGCGTCTGGTTGGCATTGCATTTGCGGTGGTCATCACAGCCCCCCGGAAACTGAAAGCGGGCAACTTTGCGCCCGCCTTTGCTTGATAACTTACCCATTTCTATCGCGGCGCAGCAGCACCTACCAGTGAACACAACACCCGTTAGCCCAGCAATTCCCGGACGACCGTATTCACGAGCTTACCATCCGCCTGCCCCTTGAGGCGCGGCATCAGCACCTTCATCACGTTCCCCATATCTTTAGGCGTGGTTGCGCCGACTGCTGCAATTGCTTCACGGGCCATCGTCTCGATTTCCTCGCGGCTGAGCTGTTTGGGCAGGTACGTCTCGATCAAGGCCAGTTCGTATTTTTCCTGTTCGGCGAGTTCCACACGTCCCGCGTTTTCCATCTCCTCGATGGCCTCGCGGCGTTTTTTGGCTTCCGACATCAGAATCGCCAGCGTATCCTCCGGCGTGAGTTGTTTACGCTGGTCAACCTCAACCTGTTTAAACGCCGCCATGAGCAGCCGCAGTACCTCGCGGCGCTGCGTATCCTGGTTGCGCATAGCGTCTTTTAAATCTTGCTGAATCTGTTCTTTAGGGTGCATAACACTGAGTCCTTATAATCGCGCCTGCCAACTGACCGCATTATAACGGCGGTCGGGCCGGGCTGCCACTGCTTAGCCGGGCGGCCACTGCATCCGCCGCCCACCCATCAGGTGTATGTGCAGGTGAAAGACCGACTGCCCGCCGTTGCGCCCCTGGTTCGTCACCAGCCGGTAGCCATCATCGGCGAAACCCTGCTGGCGCGCAACCTTCGCCGCCACCGCGACCAGATGACCGATCAGCGCCGCGTTATCGTCGTCCACAGCCAGCGGACCATCCACATGATCGCGCGGGATGATCAGGATATGGACAGGGGCCTGGGGTGAGACATCATAGAACGCGACTGCGCGTTCATCTTCGTAGACGATATGGGCCTCACGTTCACCCGCCGCAATCTCGCAAAAAATACACGGCATCGCATTCTCTCCTCGCTCAATATACGCGCAAGCCACCCTACCCCGCGCAGTGACGCACCTGCGCCGCCGGAGCAAGCACCGCACGCAGTCCGTTACCGGTCGTCTCTATCAGGCAAACGCGCGTGATCGTGTTGGTTAATGTCTCCGGCGCGATCATCTCCACACGGATGTAGTTGTCCGTCAGGCCGGAGTTGTGGAAACCGTCCTCAGATGCACCGGTAATCTGCTCCCAGAGTACGGGCAGTGCGCAGCCTACAAAACGCGCATAGAAGCGCTGCGCGCCCTCGTCCGAGAGCGCCAACATACGCGCGCTGCGCTCCTTCCTGACCTCGTTCGGGACCTGCCCCGGCATCCGTGCCGCCGCTGTGCCGGGGCGCTGCGAGTAACGAAACACGTGCAGTTTCATGAAGTCCATCGCCCGCACAAAGGCGAAGCTGTCTTCGAACTCGTCGTCCGTTTCGCCGGGAAACCCCACGATGATATCGGTGCTGATCGCCAGACCGGGAATCTGCGCGCGGGCGGACTCGACCAACGCGCGAAATGCCCGTTGGGATGTGCGGCGCGCCATGCGTTTCAGCGTGGCGTCACAGCCACTTTGCAGCGGCAGATGCAGGTGACGGCACAGGCGCAGATTCTCCCACAGCGTGAAGAAATCCGGCGACAGGTCCCAGGGTTCCAGCGAAGATAACCGCACACGCGGAATATCTGTCGCCGCCAGTATCGCGCGCACAAGCTGTTCCAGGCCGTCGCGGCTGCCCTGGTCGTGCCCGTATGATCCCAGGTGGACGCC
Source organism: uncultured Anaerolineaceae bacterium (assembly GCA_964567525.1). Taxonomy (GTDB): domain Bacteria; phylum Chloroflexota; class Anaerolineae; order Aggregatilineales; family Aggregatilineaceae; genus CAYRNY01. The sequence continues at coordinate 2,811 of CAZMNL010000025.1, read as the reverse complement.
GGTCAATACGGCTTCCTGGTAGCCCTGCGCGGCCAGCATTTGAATCTCGCGCACAGCGTTTTCAAGCGGCGCGCTGCGCCCCTGCCCACGCGCCAGCGTCGTCACGCAGAACGTACAGCGGTTGTCGCAGCCGTCCTGCGCCTTGACAAACGCGCGCGTGCGCCCTGATGCGCCCGGCGCGATCTCGCGCTCAAATGGCTCGCGGTCGAACAGCTCCGGCACGCTGTCCATATGCAGCACCAGCGGAACAAGCCGTTCTTTGTCCAGGTTATCAACCACCTGCGCGACGCCGGGCAGCGTCCCCACTGCATCCGGTGACAGGTGTGCATAACAGCCGGTCGCCACAATCTCCGCGCCGTCATTCGCGCGATTCAGACGGCGAATCATGTTCCGGCTGGAGCGCGTCGCCTCGCGCGTGACGGCGCACGTATTCACCACGCACAGATCGGCTTCTTCCGCCGTATGTACAATAGTATGGCCCGCCCCGGCAAACTGGCGCGCCAACGTCTCGATCTCGCTCTGATTCAACCGGCAGCCGGTCGATTCCAGGTAAACCCGCATACAACCTCTACTCAATCGCCAACACATTGATCGCAGGATCGGGACCCACGATCACCAGATCATCAAATGCGACCCGTACATCACTGCCGTCAATCGTACCCGCCGCCAGCGCAATACGCCCCTGCTTAAACGTATCATCCTGATAAGCCAGGCGTGGCTCGTCGGTGAAACAAATTCCCGGTCCTTCCCAGTTGGCCCACATGCTGGTTTCGTTCTCACCCTTCAGGCACAGCGGCACAGGCGTGTCATTGACAAAGAACGTGAACGTATCACCGCGCGCGATAATGCGCAGCGTATTCGGCGTATCCCCCTGCGCGATCACGTCCGTGATACCCCAATCGCTGATTTTTTCCTGCACGCCGTCCTGCACCCTGACCAGCGAGTAGTAACCGTCCGCCGTGATGCGGAAGATATAGAAATTGTTGGCATTGCGGTAGCGGAAAATCACACCGAACTGGTTTTGATCGATGGGGCCTTCCAGCAGACGCGCCGTCACACGCAGATCAAAATCAGCGAACTTACGATCCAGCGTGGACCAGATCACCTCGTCGGAGACGCCCGCGCCGTATTTGATCACCAACACCTGGTCCGTCAACGCCGGGTGCGGCGTGACCGCTGCATCGAGTGTGTCAAGATCGGCCACCTGCGCCGCATCACGACCGGGGAACAGGTCCCACTCGTCGTTAAAATCGTCGAACGATGTCGCGTAGAGCAGTTCGCCCGGATCGGGTTCCACAACCGGCAGCTCGTAGAGCCAATCGGTCAACACGCCGAGCACCACCCCCAACCCGGCGATCACCACCACCCAAAGAATCACGCTCACGCGGCGCACGCGGCGCAGCAGCGGATTGACAAGCGGCGCTTGCAAGCGGCAGTAACGACGCATAGGCAGCAATAACGACGCGAGCACGTACCACAGCGCCAACAACGCCTGAAACACCAGCAGCCCCGCCACCAACCGCACCACCAACGCCAGGTCGGTCATCACCTGCTGCACCAGCCCGGCGTCCTCGACATCCTGCCCGGACATCAGCCACAGCATCACGCCCGCCGGCAGCCCGCCCAACAACAGTACGGCACTACCTCGCGCCAACAGCAGCGCACTACGACGGCGCTGGGCCAGTAAATTGACCGTCTGAAACTGCACGACACTTGCGCCGACCAGCAGCAGCACACCCACCGCCTTCAACTGGAAATCCGCCGTATAGATATCACCAGGGCGCGCGATGCGCAGGCCGCCGGAAAACTCGATGCGTTCCAGTTCCAACGTATAAAGGTAGCCGAACAACACTGCCGCACTCAACAAAAGCGCCAGCCCAAACAATGTAAAATGCACCAGCATCAAACGCTGCGTAGCGACAGGCCACGCATGGATCGTCTGGCTTGCGCGGACACTCTCAATACGGCGGAATGGCTCAATCTGTTGTGCCACGATTCGCTTCTCCGACCCACTCAGTCAAAGCATAAATCCCGCGAGATTGTAACATGCCTGCCATGCTGATCGCATATGTCCGTCAGTTCGGACCATAACCCAGGCGCTCCAATGCGCGCGCGGCCAGCACACCGTAGGGGCTGTGAGCGTCCGCCGCGTCCACCACGTACCAGTACGAATCGGCTGCGCCGCCGGTTTCGCCGCGTTGTTCGAGCACGACGCCGAAATAATAGCGCACGCGCACCGATGTACTGTCCAGCCCAACCGCGCGGTTGAGTTCATCGTAGGCTTGCTGAATATCGTTTTGCCGGTAATACGCCCATCCCAGGCTGGCGGCGATCTCAGCGTCGTCAGGATATCTGGAACGCGCCTGCCGGATCACGTCGAACCCGGCGGTTTCCAGCTTGTATCCGGTATCGGCATAGAACAGCGCGCGTGCGCGCTGCCACTGGACGTTATCGGGGTCCAACGTGATCGCGTGCTGAAACCAGCGCTCCGCCGTGTCATAGTCGCTGAGGTTCTGAGACGAAACCGCTACCTCGACCGCTAACGCCGGATTCTGCTCGTCCAGCACAACCGCGCGCATGAACGCATCCCGCGCGGCGACATCATCCCCGGCCATACGCCAATGCTGGCCGAGCAGGTAATGCACCAGCGGATCGTTAGGGACCATCGCCAGCGCCGCTTCCAAATCCGGCAGACCGTCACGCCCCTGCCGGTCGCGCACAAATCCGAGATAAGCCAGCGCCACCGGATTCGCCGCATTCGCTGTCAGCGCACGCTCGAAAGCGCGCTCAGCAAAAGCCCACTCCCCTAAC
>CAZMNL010000024.1:0-16622 GCA_964567525.1 uncultured Anaerolineaceae bacterium | reverse complement strand
AGATACGGGTAGGCGTCACGCGGGAAGATCACGCGCTCCAAACGGTGCAGGGCGCGGATATCCAGCAGCGTCAGGCGGCGCAGGCTATACCCCTGCGCGAGCCGGGGCGCATCCGTGATCCGTTCGGGCGGCGTGGCGGGTGTTGGTCCGGTCACACGTGCGCGCCTTTAGAAGCGGTCCGAAACCGAAGTCTGGTAGCTGTGTACTTCGTCCAGCGCCGAGAGCGTGTCTTCCAACGAGAGCACTTCTTCGCGCACATTCTCGCGCAGCCGTTCGGTGCGGGCGCTGTCAACCTCTTTGGCCCCGATGCGCTGCACCTGGGCGTAAACCGTGCCCAGCGCCGAGAGCGTGTGATCAAGCTGGATATCCGCACGCTTGATGTTGCTCTCCAGCGCGCGCAGATTGGCCTCGTGGGTGCGCTTGGCTTGCAGCGCATCTTCCAGTTCGGCCCGCACGACCGGGTCCTGCTCGACTTTGAGCCGGTTTTCCAGGTTTTTGATCTCCTGGGGGACCATGCGGCGGTCACGGTTGATCACGTTGTTCTCTTCAAAGTCGTCCATACGCTGCGCCAGCCGGTAAATCTGCTCGATCCAGGAGTCAAGCTCGCTGGCGGTGGCTTCGATGTGGTGGCGCATGGCGCTGCCGTGCGTGGCAGCAGCCTCACCGATCAGGCGGCGGTATTCCAGCGCGCGTTTGAGTCGGTCGCGGGCGACGGGGTTTTTGATGTCGTTGGGATCGAAGCGTTCGGTCAGCATGGTATGTACGGCACGCTCGGCAGATTTGGGATCGGTGATGGTCACGCCGAGATACAGCGCTTCCGCCAGCACGCCGAAGATCAGCCAGAACCCAGTTTGCCACCAGTCGAACGGCTTATAGCCCAGCCCGAACAGCACAATGGTCAGGGCGATAATAACGGCGCTTTCCAGGCTGAAAAAAGCCGTTTTGACAATTGTTTGCCAGGCGCGGTTGCGCAGTTGTTCGCGTGCTTTTGCCATTGATTTTTTCCCTGTGCCGAATCGAAATAAACCGGAAAAGGCGTATACGTGTATACGCCCTTACGTGTCGTCAGGCTCGAAAGTTGCAGTGTGCCGGCATCCTCCGCGACCGCTGCACCCGGCTAGGTGCTGCTGTCGCTGCCGCCTTCCAGCCCCAATCGCTGCCGCCGTTCTTCGAGTTGCAGTTCGATCTCGGTCATGCCAATCGCTTCGTCGATCTGCTCGCGGACGTTGCTGCCCGCCATTTCGAGCCGCGCTTCTTCGCGGTCCAGCCGCGCGCGAATCTGGTCCCCCAGGCGCTTCACGTCTTCGTCGCCCATGCCCGCGAGATCGTCCAGGCTCTTGACCGCTTTGGTGGTCATCTCTTTGGCCTCGACCAGCTCGATCAGCGCCTTGAGGTGCTCGCGTTCCTGGCGGATGGTGGTCAGCTTGGCTTCGAGTTTCAGCTTGGCGTCGAGCATGTTACGGTATTCCTGCTCCTGGGCCTGCCACTGCTCGTAATATTCCTGGGCCAACTGCTGTTTCTGGTTCAGTTCGGCCTGGGCAGCGGTGGCGAGATCGGCCTTGCCGCGCAGCAGCAGCGTGTCGATGTCGCGGTCGAGCTTTTCGGCGGCGGCGGCGAACTCCTCATACTTGCGCTTGAGCGTCTTGACCGTCCCGCCGACGGTGGCGGCGGCATCTTCCAGGGCGTCAAGATTGCGCTCCGCCTGGCGAATATACTCGTCCATGACTTTGACGGAGTTCGATTCCAGGGCCGAATCGACCAGCGCGTGAATATTAGCCGAGATGAGGGTGTTGATCTTCTGCAAAATTGAAGCCATCGTTTAAGGTACCTCCTGTTGGGTTGCGGACCATGTACCCTTGCAAGCAAGTGATGCAAAAACCTGACAAGCGGTTCCGCGATGCACCGCCATGAACCGATTCTCAGACTCCGGCATCCCCAGGCCCGAAGGATGCTTGAATCGTAACATATTCCTGTGATGCGCTCTGACGCTGCGCTGACAGCTAACTGACGGTATAGGCGTACTTTCCGGCACGCGCGGCACTATCCGGAGCGTGCGCGCAGTGATTCAGATGATGATGACGAGTCGATGTCAGGGTCCGTCTTTTCGACGGGCAGATGAACGGTGAAGGTGCTGCCCGTCCCGAAGGTGCTTTCGACCGTGACGTGCCCGCCATGCAGCCGGACCACGCCATCCACAATCGCCAGCCCCGACCCCGCGCCCTGGTCTTCCAGGGTTTCGCGGTCGATCTGGTAAAACGTCTTGAAGATGTTTTGCAGTTCGTGCTCAGGAATCCCGCGCCCCCGGTCGATCACGCTGAAGCACACATGCTGATCTTCCGGGTAGATGCGCACGTTAACCAACTGGTTCGCCGCTGAGAACTTGATGGCGTTATCCAGCAGGCACTCAATCGCAGCGGACAGGTATTCATGGTCGGCGTTGACCGGCGGCAGGTTGGGCGCGATATCCATCTGAATCTTGATATTCATTTCGTCGGCGATATCGCGGTATTTGCTCTCGATGACGCGCAGCAGCGCGGTGTAATTGGTGATCCGCACGCGCCGCCAGTCGAAGGTCTGGTGGGCTTCGTTGGTTTGCAGTTCCACCAGCATGATGAAGTTTTCCACCATGCGCCGCAGCCGGTTCGCGCCCGCGTTGATGCCGCGCAGGAAGGTGCGCATATCGTCGGTGGACAGGTCTTCGGCGTCACGGTTGAGCATGTCGGAATACGCCACCACGTAGGTCAGCGGGGTGCGCATTTCGTGATTGATGATCGTCAACACTTTGCGCTTCAGTTCCGAGATCTCGTGCTGGAGATATTCCCCGATCTGCTCGCGGCGGCGCAGCTTGGCCTCGATGGTGGTCAGCAGGTCTTTGGCGTCAAAGGGTTTGACCACGTAATCATCGGACCCCAACCCCTTACCGAACATAATATCATCGCGCTCGCCCTTGGCCGTCAGGAAGACAAACTGCGTCTGCGTCCAGCGGGGTTCGGCGCGCACCGCCTTGAAGAACTCATACCCGTTCATGTGGGGCATCATAATGTCGGACAGGATCAGGTCGGGGGGCGTTGTTTGCTGGCGCAGAACCTCCAACCCGGCCACGCCATTCGTGGCGGTGAGCACATCAAACTTGTGAATTTCCAGGATTTCCCGGATACCTTCCATCAAATTCAGATCATCTTCAACAATCAGGATTTTGGCTTTACCACTACTACTCATGATACTATCTCCACCAACGATTCGTTTGATCTATGCCCATTGATGACGGGCAGCGCGATCCGAAATGTGCTGCCATGACCTTCCTGGCTTTCGACTTCGATCCGGCCCGCGTGCAGTTCAATGATTTCCTTGACAATTGCCAGCCCCAACCCGGTCCCGGCAATCGTCGGGCTGACGTTAGACCCCCGGTAAAAGCGCTCAAAGATCACGGGCATATCCTGCGCCGGGATGCCAATACCGGTATCCACTACGTCAATGATAACCCATTCTGGTTTTGTTTGCTCCGTACACTCAACCCGGCTCTCGACGGTCACACTGCCGCCGGTCGGCGTATAGTGCAGCGCGTTACTGACGAGATTGGAGATCGCGCGGAAAATCTGGTCCGGGTCTCCGTAACCGGCGGGCAGCGGCGGGGTGGCGCATTCGTGGCGCAGGGCGATGCCCTCGCTCTGCGCCAGGGCCAGGTGACCCTCGATCACGCTGTTGATCAGCGCTTCGAGATCGATGGTTTCGCGCGTGGGCGGTTGGCCCTGGCGCTGCTTGTTCCGCAGGCGCGAGATTTGCAGCAGGTCGCCGATCAGTCGTTCCAGCCGTTCAACCTCGCGCGTCATCACGTCCATATAGCGGTCGCGCCGTTCCGGGCTGCCCTGTTCCAGCAGCGAGAGGTACAGTTTGAGGTTTGCCAGCGGTGTGCGCAGTTCGTGCGAGACGTTGGAGACAAACTGGTCCTTCATATGGTCCAGCTCGCGCAGGGGCGAGATATCGCGCAGCACGACCACCGCGCCGACCGTCTGCCCGGCATTCACGACCGGGGCGGCTTTGGCTTGCAGCGCGACCGGCCCGGACTCGAAAATTTCACTCATGCCGTAACCGTCGTGGGTCGTCTTCAGGATCGGGGCAACCAGCGCCCGCACGCGCGCGCCGAGGTCCATGTCCAGGTCGTGCTGGTCGAACAGGCTGCGCGCGACCGGGTTGGACATGATCATGTGGGCCTGCATATCGAGGACGATCACCGCGTCCGCCACCGAGCGCAGGATCGCTTCGGTGCGTTCGTGCTGGCGGCGGATTTCGGCGGTGCGGCTGTGGACGCGCGCTTCCAGCGCGGCGGTCTGCTGGCGCACTTTTTCGTACAGGCGCGCGTTGGCAATCGAGATCGCAAGCTGCGCCGCCAGCGGTTGCAGTACGTCCAGGTCTTCGCCGTTGATCGAGTCGGCGCGGGCGCGCGCCACCACCAGCACGCCGGTCACTTCATCGGCGATGACCATCGGCACGGCCAGCACGCAGTAAGTATCCGCGTTGCCGGCAGGCAGGCGCGCGAGCATGTCCGGGGTCAGCAGGTCGTCGTAATCGACGTTGAGTTGCAGCGGGGCCGCCTGGTGTACCGCGTCATTGGCCTGGGCGAACAGCCGGTCGCTTAACTGCGGCGTCCCGGCGCTGGTGTGCAGCATCAATTCGCCAAAGTAGATCGTGTGAACCAGCAGCGCTTCGGGGGTGGCTTCCAGCAGGCTCACCATGTCGTAATCCAGCGAGCGCACGATCTTTTGTGTCACCCCCTGGATCAGCGGGGCGAGACTCAGGATCGCGGTGGCGTAGCGGCTGGTTTCGTGGACCAGTTTCAGGTGATCCAGGCGGCGGCGTACTTCCTGGAACAGGTGTGCGTTTTGCAGCGCCAGCGCCGCCTGCACGCCCAACACGGCGATCTGTTCCAGCGACCAGTAAGCGAACGCATTGGGGCGTTCGGTGTTGACCAGCAGCAGCACGCCCAGCGGAACGTCCGCCTTCAACAGCGGGATGGCAAGCGCGGACTCGGCGCGCGTCAGGGCGATGAAGTCGGCGGGCAGGGCGGGGCTGTCCGGCGTGATATCGTGGGCGATCTGCGGTCGCCAGCGTTCGAGCACCTGCACGGGCAGCAGGTCCTCGTGGGACAGGTCCAGCGTGTGCCCCCTGAAAGCTGCCGCACCCGGCCCGCTGGCGGCTGCGCCGGTCATCTGTGCGCCCTCCACCAGCCAGATATACGCGCCCTGCACGTCAAACACGCCGATGCTCTCGTCACACAGCAGGTTGAGCACCGTGTCGCGGTCAAGCTGCGCGCTGATCGCCAGGCTCAGGCGGTTGAGGTCGGTGGAGAGCGCCGCGCGCTGCGTCGTGGTTTCGAACAGCAGCACGTTATCCAGCACGACGCCCAACTGCTGCCCGATGCTGATCAGCAGTTCGCGCAGCGCCACGTCAACCCGTTCGCCCGCCGCCCAGACGATGCTCAGCAGGCCGTTGGCGCGCCCGTGCGCGCTGAGCGGTATGCTGATGAAGGTGTATTCGGTCCCGTCCGGGCCGGTTTGTGCGGGCAGCGTCATGCTTTCCAGCGCGTGTTCGACCGGCACGCGCCGCAGCGCCTTGATCACCGGCGCGGGCAGCCCGGCGGCAGATTGCAGCCGCAAACAGCGCCGGTCACTGTCGATCTGGTGGATCGCGCCGCCCGGCATATTCAGCGCGTCCAGCACGCGCGCCAGCGAAACCCCCAGCACGTTCTGGCGCGCGGCGAGCGCCTCATTGCTGGCCGAAAGCACCGAGTTCAACGCGCTGAGCGTGCGATTGCGGCGACTGGCTTCATCCAGCAGGCGGAAGTTTTCCAGCGCGGCGGCGGTCTGGTTGGCGAATACGCGCGTCAGGTCAAGCTGTTCCTGCGAGAACTTGTGCGGCTCGTAGCTGTAGAAGTTCAGCAGGCCGATCAGGTTCTCGCGCGAGATCAGCGGCACGCCGATCCAACTGCGAATCTCGCGTGCGCTGGGCGGATCGGGAATCCAGGCCGTTTCTTCGCGCGTGTCGGGGACATGGACCGGCTGGCGCTCGTTCACCATCCGGGCGACCAGCGGAAAATAGTTGAGGGGCAGCACTTGACCGTAGTTTGGCGTGGTGTCTGGCGGATAGGTCACGCGCGTGATCCACATCGTGCGCGTATCATCCAGCAGCCCGATATGCGCGCGGTCAAAGTCCAGCACGTTCGCCAGGTGCGTCAGTGCGGCAGTCAGGGCGCTGTCCAGGTCCGGGCTGGTCACGAGATCGTAAGAGGCGTGCTGCAAAAATTCCGCAAAGCGGCGGCGCTGCTGTTCGGCTTCGAACAGGCGCGCGTTTTCGACCGCGATCACCGCCTGGTCGGCAAACGTGGCGGACAGTTTCAGGTCGTCGTGATTGAAGAAGCCCGGTTCGCGGTGCGAGATCGTCAGGCAGCCCAACACCTGCTCGTGAAAGACCAGCGGCACGCCGATCCACGAGCCGAAGCGGTACGCGCCGTGCGTCCACTGTGGATCGGCGGTGGTGTCGGCGACGATCTGCGGTTCGCGCCCGTCGAAAAGCGCCTGCAAATAGGGGTATTCGTTGATCATGATGCGCACATCGCGCAGCGCATCATCGCCCGGCACGTTCTCAAACCCGGCGTAGGCGGCCAGCCACAGTTGTCCTGGCGCTTGCCGCAGCAGCACCGAGGCGCGGTCATAGGCGACCAGGTTTTTAAGCTGGTCGAGCAGCGTTTGCAGCGCGTCGTCAAGGCTGCTGGTGGTCAGCACGCCCGCGATACTGCTCAGCGCTTCGGCCACGCGGCGCTGGTGGCGTTCCTGGTGGTGTAGGCGCGCGTTATCAATCGCCACGCCCAACTGCTGCCCGACGCTCTCCAACAGGGCAATCGTCACCGGGTCAAAGTCGCGCGGCTCGTACATGCCCATTTGCAGCACCCCGGTCACGCGGTCCCGTGCGCGCAGCGGCACGGTCGCGCCCGCCTGCATCCCGTATTCGAACAACCGGGCACCGGGTTCGTCAGCGTGCGCGGTGTTGGATGTGAATACGGCGGTGCCGTGTTTGATCACGCGCCCGGCCATCGTCCCGGCGATTGGTAAGTGCTGCGGGATTTCGCGCGTGGCGCGCCCCTGCGAATCGCGGACCGTCTTACCGGTGAGTACCAGTTGATCGGGGTGTTCGTCGTCCAACAGGTACACTACTGCGCCGTCGGCCTGAATCATATTGCGGACCTGCTGCAAGGCGCGCGCGATCACCTGGTCCAGGTCCAGCGACGAGGCGATATCGGCGCTGATGGCGCTCAGCGCAAGCAGTTCCGTGCGCTGGACGTGCATATTGAGCAGCACGCGCGTGTCGGTGATATCGCGCAGCGTGAGAAGCTGCGCCCCCGGCACGAAACGCACGTTATCCAGCGGGTGCAGTTCCAGGCGCAGCACGATCTCGCGGTCGTCTTCGCACCACGCGCATTCGGTGTCCGCATCGTCACTACTCAGCAAGTGCCGGACCGGGGCGAGCAGCAGCGTCCCGTGCAGTAGTTCGCGGATCGGCTGGGGCGCGATGTTGCTGGGCGGCCAGGGCAGCCAGCGTTCCGCCTCGGCGTTGTGCCACACCACGCGATCCAGCGCGTCGAGCACGATCAGGCCCTCATTATAACGCTGGAAGGCGGACCCGGTCAGCGCCATCAGCGGCGCTTGCCGCGCGACGTGCAGCATCAGCAGGGTGTAGAGCAGCACCACCGGCACGAACCCGGAAGCGGTGACCAGCATCAGCCAGCGGCTCCCGGCCAGCGGCGCGATCAGCGGCAGCAGCACGCTGATCACGTTGACCAGCGTCAGGGCCACCGCACCGCGCCACAGGCTCAGGCGGTGGTAATACAGCGCCGTACCGATCACCAGGATGGCCGGTAGCTGGCTGAGCAGCAGGATAACCAGTGCGCGCCAGGGATGCAGGTAGGCTTCGAGCAGCGGCCAGTGCTGCCAGCAGTCGCCGTTGACCTGCACAACGACCGGCATCCTGCGCAGATATATCAGCAGGACCAGGGCGACCAGGATTGCTCCCTGCCCGGACACGGTGCGCGCCAGCACCTGGCGGCGATGGATGGCGAGCCACGATTCGAAATACAACCCGACCAGCGCCAGCGGCATGAAGGTGGTGTAGATCAGGCTGCCATTGAGCACCACCAGCACCCCGGCAATACGCGCGATGCTCGGATCGGCGGTCGTGCCAAGCACCAGGTAGCCGCTGGTCGCCAGCGCCGCCGCCAGCGTATACAACGCCACCACTACGTAGGACAGGCTGCGCGGCTGCCGGTGCAGGATGAGCGTTGCCAGGGCAATATACAGGCCGATAGGGATAATCAACAAATAGGTCATAGTTTTTAGCGTGTGTGTGAGCCAGCGAGCGATATGAATGCGCGCTGTGTTGCCCGCCCGTTATGCGCTACCCTTAAGTATACCTTGAAAATGGGTTAAGATCAGATTGCGAAAAGCGGATTTTCTGTTCGAATCTTGTCAATCTGCGATTTGTGCTAGTGGTTGTTCGCCTGGTCGGACATCCCTTGCGTGAGCTTGTAGCCGCGCCCGCGCACCGTGACGAGATACTGTGGGCGTGACGGGTTGGGTTCCAGCTTGGAGCGCAGGCGGCTGATCAGCTTTTCGATGCGTGCGTCGTCCACGTCGCCCAGGTAGTCCTGCCCCCAGACCGATTCGACGATCTGGTACTTATCGCAGATTTTGCCGATGCGCCCGTAAAGCAGCAGCAGCAGCCGGTATTCGAGATCGGTCAGCGCCTCGACCAACTGCCCGTTGAGCCACACCGTCCCCGCGTCGATATCGACCCAGATACCATCCGGCACATCCTTGTGAATCAGCCCTTGCCGCCGCGCGTAGTGGGCAAACAGCGTGCTGAACAGGTGCAGGCCCGTGCCCGATTCGACCAGCAGGCCGCGCGCCAGCAGGTTGAGCCGTTGGAGGTCGGTCAGCGACGCGGCCCCGCGCGACGCGACCTGAATGACGGCTTCCTGTTCGGCGGGCAGTAGTTGTTTCCACAGCTTGCCGAGTTCGATCCGGACCAGGCTATGATTTTGCAGCATGTCATCGGCCACGTTGAGCGCCTGCTGTGTGTAGGTTGCGGGTGCGCCGGATTCAACTTCCATCACGACGTGCGCGACCGCCTGGATCAAGCCGGGATGCCCGCCCGCCCGTTTGAGGATGTAATCGCGTTCGTGCGGGTCGAGCGAGTCGCTCGCCTGCGTGAAGATGTCGGCGGCAAGCGCGGTCGCATCCGGATCGCTCAGCGGTTTGAGGTAGTACTTATTGGGCGCGAAAATCTCCACGAATTCGCCCAGGTCATCGCCGCCGCCCGCGCTGGAGAGCGGCTTGAGCGTGGCCGTGACGTAGTTCAGGCGCGTTTCGTACTTGTCTTTGAGCGCGCGCAGATTGAGAAAGACGCGCTCATCCAGACCGGTCAGCACCGCGTCGAACTCGTCCAGCAGCAGGATCACGTCATGGTAGGATTGGGCTTCGTCCAGCAGCGTGATGATCGCGTCGTTGAACGCCAGCGGGATCGCAAAATCGTTTTTGGACTCGACGACTTTATCGTAGAAGGCTTCGATCTGCGTGCTGAGCGGCACGGGTTCCGGGGGCTGTTGGTTCAGCGTTTCCAGCAGCGCGCGCAGGATCGTTTCGTAGAAGCCCTGCGCGCTCATCTGTAACATACGGTTGCAGTCCACATAGACGAACAACACCGGGCGCGCGGTTATTTCCCGGTAGGCGTCTGCGACCGCCGGTTCGACCATCTGGCGGAGCAGCGTGGATTTGCCAAAGTTGCTCAACCCCACAACGGCGACGGGCTGCCCCTGCGTGAGAAACTCCAACAGGGCGTGTACGTCATGCGAACGGTAGGGAGTCAGGTGCGGGTTTTCTGACATCGTTCTGGCCTTTATTGCGTGATACACGCAGCACAGGTCAACAACTGTCTGTAGTGGTATACGTCCTTACACGCGCAGCAGTTGTATACATGGTCAGGACGGACTTAAAGTCCGCCCTGATATTAACGGATGATACGCAGCAGCGCACGCGGTATTACGTTCGGTCTGCGCGGTGCGGTTGATACTACGTCGAAGTGCGCAGCTTGCGCGCGATGACCACCACCGCCACCAGCCCGGCAGCGGCAATCGCCAGCACCGTCAGGCCGCTGGTCCCGCTGATGTTGTTCGCGCCGTCGTTGATATCTCCGAAGAAGCCGGTCGTCGGCAGTGCAGTGGGCAGCGCCGGCAGCGTTTCTTCGGTTTCCTGCGACGGGGTCAGCGTGACAAAATCACCGCCCGGTGTCGCGGTATCTGCACCTTCTGGCGTCAGTGAGGGCAGCGGCGTGGGGGTGCCGGTTTCGGTCGGGATCGGCGTGGGCGTGACCGGCTGCGCACTGATCCGGACTTCCACCACCTCAATCGGTCCTTCTACAGGCACCCTGATCTGGACGATGATGGGCTGATCGGTGGGGAGCTGGGCTTGCAGTTCCGCCGGCAGCGAGTCGTATTCGAGTTCCAACCAGTACAGGCCGGGTTCCAGCGGCCCCAGGTCGCTGAAGTCTATTGATTCGTTCAGGATTTCTTCGATACCCTGAAGTTCGTCACCTGTGGGCGGGGGCGTTCCCCCCTGGCGCACGAGCATGAACCCGCTGCCCAGGTCTTCGCCGCCGGTGTTGGGACGGTAGGCGCTGTCCGCGTCTTCCTCGTCCGCTTCGCTGCCGGTGTCGTCCGTGTCATCGTCGAGCGTGGGCGCGCCCGGCGCGGGTACGTCAATCGCCAGGAAGAGGCGCAGTTGGTAATCGCCTTCGCCCGCGATGCTGCTGACGGCGATGGTGTATGTGCCGTTGGCGGGCAGTTCGAAGGACTCGATCAGCGCGTTGGGCACGATAGCGCCGCCGTCGTCATTGCTGACCAGGCGGTTTCCCTCAGGGCCGAACAGGTCCAGGAAGGTGTCAAGCTGCGTTGGCACGGCGGCCTCGGCGCTGATGCTCACCACGTCGCCCGCGCTGCCGGTGAAGGTCCATTCATCGGTTTGCCCCACCGTCAGGGACGACTCGCCTACTTCGCCATACGCCAGCGTATTCACGCCGCTGGGGGCGGCGGCGCTCGGTCCGGCGGGCGAGTCCTCTTCGGGGCTGGCCTCACTCTCGGCAATCAGGCGATCCTGCGGGTTAAACTGCCCGTCGCCATCATCTTTATACAGGCGCATACGCACGTTATCCAGCGAGATAGTGGTTTCGTTGATAATTCGTATTCTATCGCTGCCAAGCGTGCGATCTTCGATGGCGATGGCGGTGGCTGCCGCATCCAGTGCCTGCTGCGTGGCGGTCTGCTGTGCGGCAAGCGCTTCGGCCTGCGCCTGCTGCGTCGCCAGGATCGCGGCCCCGGTCGCGGTCTGCTCAGCGATGTTCGCCTGCCGCGTCTGGGCGGCGATGACTTCCGCCGTTGCCGTCTGCTGAGAATTTAACAGCGAGGTTTCGGTGGCGGCATCGATCACGGCCAGCGCGGTCAGCGTGCGCTCGTTACCTGCGATCTGTGTCTTGTTGTAAATAGCAATCTCCGTCGCCGTCTTCTGGTTGCCGGTGAGTTCGTTACTCCCGGCCAGGGCCACCATCACGATCAGGATGATGATGGCGACGACGGCCAGCGCGATGATACCGGCCACGATCATAAAGGTCCGGCTGATGCCGCCGCCGTCGTCGTCGGTTTCCGAACGGAATTCGTCCTCCAACGCCTCGTTATCGTCTATCATGCCGATATCAGCGTCATCGCTGAAATCCATGCCGATATCGTCGTCGTCGAATTCAGGTTCGTCATCCAAACCAAGATCATCAAAGAAGCTGTTGAATTCTTCGTCAGACATACGTTCTTCCCTCCGCGATAACCGCGAATACTCGCCCGCACCAGGGGATCGTTATCACCATCGTAATCTTTCCGGGCTGATCCGTCTACACTGGCCGCCTGGCGGCGTTAGCCCAGCAGTTCCAGATTTGCCAGCGGAACCAGCACCACGCGATCCGGTGCGATCCGCACACTGGCACAGGGTACGCGCAAACCATTATCGATCACCTGGGCGGCTTGCGGTAGTTTTTCCACTTCGCCGACCATGCCGTCCCAGGGCGCGCGCGTGATGCGCACCTGCATGTTCGGTTTGATGCTCTGGTCCACTGCCGGGGGCAGCGGTGTTTGGCCCTTCGCTGGCAGCGGGATCATAATCTCTGGCTGGTTGGCGTTCCACCGGTCGGGGGTGGCTGCATCAAAGGCCGCTTGCAGCCCCATGTTATCCCTTAACAGGCTGTAGATCAATTCAGTCGGTCGCCGCTGACCAAAGCCTTCGGTTAAGAGTACAGGGAATGGGGCGTCTAGCGCAAGTGGGCGCAGGCTCGCAGGCATCCCCGGCGCGACCAGCCCGCCGACTTCCTGCTGGATGGCGACCTGTAAATCCCCGGCGTTGATTGGCTCCGGGCTGATGATCACGACCTCGCGGTATTCCGAAATGCGCTTGTCCATTTTGCTCAGCGCGGCGAAGCCATCCGGCGGCAGAAACTTAAAGGCGCGGTAGGCAAACTGCTCGTTGCCCCAGGCGCACTGGATCAGCGCGCCGTTGCCGCTGACGATGACCTGGTGCGGCCCGGTTTCCAGCACGCGCCCCTGGATTTTGGACTTGATCTCGACGTTATGCTGCCGTTCTTGCAGGATAATACGGCTGCCGTCGATGGCGACGACCACGCCATCCAGCGGCGAAAGCACCGTCCGGGCGCGGCGGCCCTGGCCCTTGCGCGCGAGTTCCTGGCCGAACTGTACACGCATCCCGGCTTCGACCGCCAGCACCCCGGCGATCTCGTCGTCCGTCGGGGCTTTCAGCCGCAGTTCCGGCACAATATCCAGAATGCGATACCTGCTGAGAATATCGCCCGCCAGCACGGTCTGTACCGCCGTGACCGGCTCGTTTGTGACCACCTGCGCGCCGTCGGTGATCGCCCTGGGCGGCAAGGTACGCGCGCGCTGCACAACGGCCAATGGCTGGATCACGTTGGTATCAGGATGGTACGGCATCGTATTGGTCCTCCGTCTGGGGGAGAGATTCGGCGGTGGATTCCGGGGTGGCAGTGGGGCGGCGTTCGCGGCCTCGCATTGCCATCTGCCACTCGGTATAACGGGCGGCGCGGTCGCGGTCGCGCGGCAGCACCAGCGGACGCCCGCGCGCATCGAAGATCAACCCGGCGGCCCCGGTCGTGAAGGTGCCTTTGATGCGGCGCTTGCCGTTGATCGTCAGTCCGCCGTGCAGCCGTACCTGCACCGTCACCGTCTCGCCGGGCAGCAGCGGCGCGCTCCAGATTTCGCCGCCGCGCACGATACGCTCGATCTGGCGTCGGTCGCGGGTGGTGATGCGTACCGTCATCGCTTTGCGGCCCGCGCGGGCGCGCCCCAGCGGGCAGAACGCGGTTCCCAGCGCCACCATCCCGCCCGATTCGAGCGCCTGCACAGTCATCAGCGGCTTGAGGTATGCCACGACGCCCAACGACGACACCAGGTTATTGGGGTCCAGCCGCAGGTCAACCAGCCCGGTCGGTTGCAGCGCGTCCAGCAGCATCAGCGCGGAAATGCCGGGGTGCTGCGCTTCGGTCAGCACCGCGCCGGAGACAAAGATCGGGTTGAAGGCGGGCAGCAGGGTGCTCTGGCCCTGTTCCCAGGCGGGGCGCGCCTCGTTGACCAGCGCCCGCACGATCTCGCGCGCGATGGCCTGCTCGATCTGCAATTCCTCGATAGTGGCGGGGATGGTGGAGGGGCGAAGCTGCTTGTTATAGACGTAATCCCACAGCGCCTCGGCATCGATCTCAAACGGCAGCCAGCGTTGGACCGCTTGCGGCGTGATCGTTTCCAGCGTGCTGACGATCTGGTGGCCCATGCCGAGATCGGTCCGGATGGTGTAATGTGTCTGCCCATGCACGCCTGCTGCGATCACGCTGGTGGCGCTGCCCACGTCCAGACACAGCGGCCCGATGCTGTGTTTATCGTTCGTCTCGCCGGGCATACTCGCCATGTAGCGTACCGCGCTGATGTAGCCCTGTGAGGTGGGGACCACGCCTACCGCGCTCACGCGCCCGACTTCGCTGAATTTGCCGGGGCTGCGGCTGCGGTGTTCGTCGTAGACGAATGCCAGTTCGATCTGCACCGGGAAAATCTGTTCCTCGCCGGTGGAGGGGTGTACGTTTTGCGTTACGAACACGGTGGTATACGGCTCAAGCTGTGTTCTCACGGCGTCGCGCAGGTCGCGGTTTCCGGCAAATAACACGCTGGGGCGCTGCTCGCTGGTCGCCAGCGAGAGCGCCATCTCAACGCGCGCGATCAGGTCGTGTACCAGGTCGGTTGTGCCGTGATCGGTCCCCCCCACGATCATGATCAGGTCAATGTCACCAGTCAGCAGGGCGTTAAGCTGCTCTTCCTGGCTGCGCGTGTCGTAGGGCGTCAGCGTGTCTGCGATCTGTACATAGGTCCCGCCCAGGGCACGCCGCGCGCTGATCAGGCTGAACGCTTCCGTCAGCCCGACCAGCATCACACGCATTGGCTGCCCGGCGCTGCTGGTCGCCAGAAAAGCGTCGATGCCGTCGCTTTGCGGCGTGCTGACGGCGAAAATTGCCGGGCTGCCGGGATTCAACAGCTTGCGCCCGGTGAGTTTTTCCATGTCCTGGGTTGCACGCTCCAGGCCGAGCACCACGCGCGCGAGCGGCGGTTCGGCGGTGCTGCGCGAGCGTGCCGAAGCCACCAGGCGGTACTGGCCCTCAACCAGATCGACCAGCACCAGCCGCGTATGGACGCTGCCCAGGTCGGCTATCAGGATGGTGTTCATTTCTTGAGTCGCCATACGCCGGTCAACCCCCTACACGGTCGAGAATAAATTGAAGCTGCTCGCGGATCACGTCGCTGAAGACGGTCAGACTGGTGATGATCACGCCGGCATACAGCGCCCCTAACGTGATCATCACGAACACGCGCCCAGCCCCGCTGAGCGCACGCAGGGCGCGCGGGCGCTTGATCGCGCCGCCGCGCTCCACCGCGAGGTACTGGAAATAGATCAATGTGGTGATCATGCCGAAGGCGATCAGCAGCCCGTTGAACGTGTTGTCTTCCAGCGTGCGCCCGACATCGCGGATCAGCGGCACTATCGTCCCGGCGACCGCGCCGACCAGCGCCACCGCCAGCCCCACGCCGATCACGAACGCCATCCCCAGGTCACCAATCGGGGCAAGGCGCGGCGATATCTTGAACAGCAGCAGCACGCCGACGAAAAACGGCACCAGCCCCAACATGCCCATGATCATCAAGGTGGTCTCGTCGTGCGTGTCAGGATCGAGCAGCAGTGTGTCGTTGACCCAGGGTACGATCACACTTTCGACGGCCACAATCGCCGCGTAAGCCGCCGCCACGCCGATCAGCACGTGGATCGCCAGCCGGTAGAGTACGTTATCGCCCAGCAGGTAACTGAAAACCATCAGGGTGAGCACCAGCGAAACCCACCCGGCAACCAGATCAAGCGTTTCGGGAGTCAACGCTGTCGCCTCCGTAGTCGTCCGCTTAGCAGCAGTCCGCGAAGCAGGTTAAAGAACAGGCCAGCGCTGATCACCAGCGCCGCGGCCAGCGCGCCCAACGCCATGCTGTGCCAGCGCGCGATCTCCGGGTTGGGCAGGTCGGGCGCATCGTCGGGCAGCGTGTACGGCGTGCGGCTGGCGCGGTTGCGTGTGGCGTTGTAGCTGTAGGCGTCGCGCATCCCCGCCAGGTAGCCCGCGTAGCTGTCGCCGTTGATATATGGCGTGGTCAGCGGCTCAACCGCCGCCGTCACCAGCGCGATCTTGGTGATGTCCACGCCCTCTAACTGTTCGGCCCAGGTGCGCACATCGTCCGACCCGTCCGCGATCACGACCAGCAGCGCGATATCGTCCGGCAGGCTGGTGATCGTCAGGCCCGTTTCGTTGCCGTGCAGGTCGTAATCAAAGATCGTGTTGGGTGTGAAGAAATTATCGCCGGACATGTCCAGGGAGCGCACCCCCACCGCGTCGCCGGAGAGGTAGCCGAGCAGGATATAATCCTCGCCCCAGGTCAGCGCATCCTCGCCCTGATCGCGGGCTGTCAGCAGGGCGTCGTCGTCCGCCAGCCGCGCGAAGACCACTTCGGCGTGCAGCGCTCCGACCGGCGACGTGCTGAGCGTCAGCGGGATGGCGTTCGCCGTCAGCACATCACGGATTACGGCGTCGGCCAGCGCGTCGAGTTCGCCAGCGGCGGAAGGTGTGTATTCAAACGCGAGCAGCACGTAGTCGCCTTCGTTCACGCGGTTTACGGCGCGCGCGGCGTCGCGGGCGTCCCCACTGAGCAGCGGGGGATCGTCGGCGATGTGCAGCGCATCCGTGACGAACGGCCCTACCAGCGCCCCCAACAGCAGCAGCGCGACGATCACACGGTCGAACTTGCGACGCGCGCGCCGGCGTTTGGGCGGCAGGGCGGGTTTGGGCTGCGGCAGCGCTTCGGCCTGCGCCTGTTCTTCCTGCTGCCAGTCTTCCAGCAGGCCCAGCGATGGCCCTTCGACCGGGGT
>CAZMNL010000023.1:0-16711 GCA_964567525.1 uncultured Anaerolineaceae bacterium | reverse complement strand
GACGCGGGCGTCCAGCGGAACCGTTGGCGGCAGAAAATGCGCAACTGCGTCAGGAAAACGAACGGCTGCGGCGCATCGGGGGATACGGCTTCCGCGAGATCGGCGAAATCGACTCCCTTTCCTACGGGGGAACCTTCCGCAAACTGAACTGCGAACAGATGAATTTGCAAAGCCAGAATCGACCAACATCATTACATGTTTTTTGCAGCCCTTGATGGATTAATTACGGTGTTTTCATTTACACTGGTTATGTACGGTGGGTCAAACTAACCGCGCATTGCTGACATCATCTTCCCCTAAGCGGTCGAGGGGTAACAACCCCTCGTGCCAGTTGACAGAAGAAACTCAACACTCAGAAACATATAACGGGAGAGCGGAATGATGAACGCCTTATTACGGAAGTCTGCGTTAATGTTGATCGGAGTCGTGTTATTGGGTGGATTGTTGGCGGGAGGTGCTGTTGGATTTGCGCGTGTGCCACAGGCCGCTGCCGCTTTGCTGCCGCCGAGTGATTGGTGGTTGGTGACTCATGACCAATGCGATGACACACTGCATTGGATCAATCCATCCGGTGAATTTGCGTCGATTCCCCGGCCTCAATTGCCTGACGAAGCGCCGGAGCCAGCCTGCGCTTACCGCGCGATGCATATCTCACAGGACGGGCGCTATCTTGTACAAAGCGGGATGTTGAACAACGGGCGCGTAAGCATTGGTTTCTATGACTTGCAGACCGGGTTGTGGCTCCAGGTGCACCAGGCGCAGCCGGATGAATTCGTATACCTGGGCCACCGCTACTCGTCGGACTCCGCGAATCGGATTGCGGTCGGGTTTGCCAATGCAGAAACCGCTGTGCGTGCCTGGCGTGTGATTGTGTTTGATATGACAACGGGCGACGTAGTTGAAGACCTGCGCAGCGATGGCGCTGAGATCGCGGGCTTTGTCGGCGGCGAGTTTCTGGCGACGGCGGCGGTATCTCCTTACGTGCAACTGTTGTCAGTTGACGATCTACTGGACAATTATCACGTCCTGATTCGTTTCGATACGCTGGAAGAAGGAGCCGACCCGTTAGGGGCGATTGCGTGGTATCCGCTGGATGCACCGGGCGTTACACAGGAAATAGTGAGCAGTCCGTATGCTTCGCCGGATATGGATATACTGCCGAACGGCAAGGCGATTTTTGCACATACAGATGCGGCTTTTTCTGCCGGGCCACCGTTTGGCGTTGCGCCGTTTATGGTTGAAACCAACGCCATCAGTATGTTGTTGCCTGATCCAGGTGATGTTGCCCCCGAACCTCAGTTGTTTTATGCCGATGGCACACGGACGTTTTTCGAGCCGCAGTGGTTGGCTGATGGCGATTGGGCAGTTTTCCGGTCATACGATGGCATGTCGGTGCAGGTTAACATGGTACGCATTGGCACGGCGATGATGACGCCGCTCGATGAGCAAGCAACACAGATTATCGGTCTGCCGTTCGGGTATGTGTACAGCACGGCCAGCGGCATTTATTACCTGACCGCGCCAGCTACCGAGCCGGAAGGCCCCGTCTTCAGCGATCCGGCATTGAGCGGCAGTATGGCGTTTGTGTGGGCTACTGCGTTTGGCAATCCAACGTTAGCGTTGGACACACCGATGATGCCGATTGGCGGACCACCTTCCCCTGGCGTGAGTGGTGGGCCAGACCTGTTTGTGAGCGAGTTTTCGCTGACTCCGGCAACGCCTGTGAAAGGCCAGCCGGTCGAAGTACGTGTCGGCGTGTATAACCAGGGCGATACCGCGGTATCCGGTAACTTCACTGTCGAGTGGTATCCGGGCGAGAGCTACCCGTCGCCGGGGTGTAACTGGTCGCTGGACGGCATGGCAGCCGGTGGCGGACGTATCCTGACATGCATCTATGCCGGGTATCC
Source organism: uncultured Anaerolineaceae bacterium (assembly GCA_964567525.1). Taxonomy (GTDB): domain Bacteria; phylum Chloroflexota; class Anaerolineae; order Aggregatilineales; family Aggregatilineaceae; genus CAYRNY01. Next base: position 14,804 of record CAZMNL010000023.1, on the reverse strand, counting down.
CAGCGCGTATAGTTCGATCAACACCCTGGTGAAGGTAGATTCGACGAACGCGATTGTTGAAACCAACGAGACCAATAACAGCTATATTGAGCCGCTTTCCGTCACTGATTCAGCAGCGCCACCGGCAGCCGGTCAGCCGGACCTGTTCGTGAGCGAGTTTTCACTGAACCCGGCAACGCCGGTACAGGGTCAACCGGTCGAGGTACGGGTCGGCGTGTATAACGGTGGCACAGCGGCGGCGAGCGGCACATTCACAATCGAGTGGTATCCGGGCGAGGGCTACTCGTCACCGGGGTGCAACTGGTCGCTGGATAGCATGGCAGCGGGTGGTGGGCGCATCCTGACGTGTACCTACGCGGGGTATCCCAGCGCGTATGCGTCAATCAACACTCTGGTGATGGTGGATACCGCGAACGTGATTGCAGAGAGCAATGAAGCCAACAACGGGTATACGCTGTCGATTAGCGTAACGGCTCCGGCCCCGGCGGGTCAGCCGGATCTGTTTGTGAGTGAGTTTTCGTTGAATCCGGCGACACCGGTACAGGGCCAACCGGTTGAGGTGCGCGTGGGAGTATACAACCAGGGCAGCGCGGCAGCGTCTGGCAACTTTAGCGTTGAGTGGTATCCGGGCGAGAACTACGCATCGTCGGGGTGCAACTGGTCGCTGGATGGTATGGCAGCGGGCGGCGGGCGCATTCTGACATGCACCTACGCCGGGTATCCCAGCGCGTATGGTTCGATTAACACCAGGGTGATTGTGGATACAACCAACGCTATCGCGGAAAGCAACGAGGGTAACAACGTTCACCTGCAAGGTATCAGCGTAACGGCTCCGGCCCCTGCGGGTCAGCCAGACCTGTTTGTGAGCGAGTTTTCACTGACTCCGGCAACGCCTGTGAAAGGCCAGCCGGTTGAGGTGCGCGTGGGAGTATACAACCAGGGCAGCGCAGCGGCGTCTGGCAACTTTAGCGTTGAGTGGTATCCGGGCGAAAACTACGCATCGCCGGGGTGCAACTGGTCACTGGATGGCATGACGGCGGGTGGCGGACGTATCCTGACATGCACCTACGCCGGATATCCCAGCGCGTATGGTTCGATCAACACCAAGGTGATTGTGGATACAACCAATGCCATCGCGGAAAGCAACGAGGGCAACAACGTTCACCTGCAAAGTATCAGTGTGTCATCGCCCTAATGCAGAGATAACTTAGCATCTGCGTTCCCCAGGGAAGGGGGGCATTATTTTTATAGCGTAGTCCAGCAATTCCCGGCGTTTTTACACCTCCGGGAATTGCTGAACAGAACCCAATTTTCTCCCTGTTATGGGGCGGTGCCCCGTTCGATAAGCACTTCATCGTAAATGTATTCCTGGTAGGTGGTGTCACCTTCGATACGCTTGAACAACAGGCGTGCGGCCATCGCGCCGATATCGTATTTGGGTGCGCGGAATGTCGTTAGCGGGGGCGATACCTGGCTGGCTACGAGAATATCGTCCCCACCAATCACGGCCAGGTCATCAGGTATCCGGCGACCTAACTCGTTTGCCGCGCGCATGGTCCCCAGTGCTACCAGGTCATTGCCGCCAATGATTGCGGTTAATTCTGGCTGTTCGGTTAGCAGATGTTTTGCCGCACTGTAGCCACCTTCCCATGTGGGCATACAGGACAGCGTCCATTCCGGTTTGATCAGGATATTTTTAGCAGACAGGCGTTCGATGAATTCCTCAACGGACATCGCTACAAGGCTGCGTGAGAGGTGAATATATCCGATTTTCTGATGACCGTGTTCCGCCAGGTAAAGCGCCGCCATATGTACACGGTGGCCGTGCTTGTGACGCGGTACGACACAGCTCGCCAGTGCCTTAGGCAGACGGCGCGTCACAGATACCAGCGCGTGATGCCGTTCCAGCAGCGGCAGCAGGATTTTATCCGGCAGCCGTGAACTGCATACGATCAACCCGTCGATCATCGAATCGTCAAGCTGGCTGAGGGCGGCCTCTTCGCGTTCTGGCGTTTCGTTGGTATTGACCAGCAGGACACTGTAACCAGTTTCAGAAGCCACATCCTCGATCCCCTGCACGATCTCGGAAAAGTACGGATTGGTGATATCCTGAACGATGACGCCGATCATCATCGTCTTGTTAGTGACCAGGGCGCGTGCGGCCCTGCTGGGCCGGTAGCCAAGCCGGGTGATCACTTCTTTGACATGTTGGCGTGTCGCCTGGCTGATGCGCCCGGTGTTATTGACAACCCGCGAAACGGTCATCGTGGAGACCCCAGCTTCGCGGGCGACATCTTGGAGCGTTACACGGTGTTTGTTGGACACACGCCTTCCTCATGCTGTGATGGTACAGATTATTCGGACGCGCCAGACCTGCGAATGCCGCGCAAAGGGGTGCATTCCAGAGTGGGGGCAAAAAGGCAATTCACCACAGAGGACACAGAGCGCACAGAGCAACAAAAGAAAAGTGAAGAGAGAGACATCGAGCAGACTTGGCGGGCCGTTTGCCCCCCGCTTTTCTCTGCTTTTCCCTCAAGAAACCTTCTCCGTGTTCTCTGTGTGCTCTGTGGTGAGATTTTTCGCCCCGGATTTGAAACACGCCCGCGCAAAGAATCTGTTTGACAAAATCGAAAAACTATCGTAAAGTGATTTTAAGAATAGTTAACGCTAACGTAAACGTGTTTTCTGACAAAATATGAGGGGGTTAACGCTAACCCCTCAAGCTATCTTATAATCAATCTGGTTTTGTCACAATATTTGCTTGTTGAAGACATTTGCTCAAATAGCTTTGATCTCTTGCCAGACCGTACACAAGGCATTGCTGTGGTCCACGTGATCAAACATGTCATCTGCGATTGTCTTCGGGTTTTAGGGCCGATCCACAGAAATAATTCGCCCGTTTGGTGTCTTCCTACAGCCACTGTTTGAGGTCCCCTTCCTTGAGGGAAGGAGGTAGGAGATGGGGTATTTATTTTTATGGCGAAGCCTAACGGGCGCACATATTGGTTTAACGCAATTAGAAGAGGGTTAGCGCTAACCCTTCGCAGGTGACAAGCGTGATGGCAAAGCGTGTGACGATGGCAGATGTAGCTCGTGAAGCTGGGGTATCTTTGATGACTGTATCCCGTGCTGTCAATAACAAGGACGGCATCAGTGAGCGCACGCGCCAGCGTGTCAATGCGGTCGCCGATCTATTGGGTTATCGTCCCAGCCTCATCGCGCGCAGCCTGGTGACTCATCGCACCGGCACTATCGGCCTGATCGTGATTGACAACACCAACCCCTTCTTTTCTGAGATCGCGCGCGGCGTCGAGCATACCGCTTACACGGAAGGCTACAGCGTTTTTCTTTGCAATACCGAAGAAGATACCCAGCGCGAGCGCGATGTTCTGCGCACGCTTGAAGAAAAGCGCGTCGATGGCATTGTGCTGTGCAGTTCGCGCCTGCCCGATGACGAACTCGGTCGGGCGCTGGAACAGCATCCCCAATCCATCCTGGTTAACCGCCGTTTTGAAGCTGGAAGTTATGGTACGGTGCTGATTGACGATGAATACGGTGCCTACACCGCCACGCAGCACCTTATCGAGCGCGGACACCGCGCTGTCGGGTTTCTATCCGGACCGGAAAGCTCATTCAGTGGGCAGCAGCGCCGGGCGGGATATCATACGGCACTGTACCAGGCGGGCATCGATCCCGTACAGAACTGGGAACGCGCTTGTTTGCCTGTTGTGGAGTCCGGGCGCAGTGCGGCGCATGAACTACTGCTTGCTGCCCCGGAACTCACCGCGCTGCTTTGTTACAACGATTTGAGCGCGGTGGGCGCAATAAAAGCCTGTGAACAATCAGGGCGCAAAGTGCCTGATGATGTGGCAATTATTGGTTTTGACGATATTGTGCTTGCCGCCCTGGTTACACCAGCACTCACGACCTGCCATGTTCCCATGTACGATATGGGGCAAGCTGCGATGCGGATGTTGATCGAACGCATTAACGGTTGTTCGAATGATTGCGATTGCATCATGTTTCAACCGGAACTCGTGCTCCGAGCCAGCGCGCCCTAACTGCTTTTATTCAGATAAACGTTTACCGGGTCTAAGTAGAAAGGGGGATATCAACAGTATAGACGGCTAAACAACACTCGCGGATCGTAAGAAAGTTAATTTGTGTCAAATAATGAGGAGCAAAAATGTCTAAAAAGCGTGCATTCCTTACCATCATCACTGTGATCCTGGTGATGGCTGTGGCTCTGCCGGTATTGAACATCCAGACCGCTCAGGCTCAAGATGGGTACAAAGAAGCCCCCATGCTTGCTGCAAAGGTCGCAGCGGGCGAACTGCCCCCGGTTGAAGAACGTTTGCCGGACAACCCGCGCGTTGTCGAACCGCTTGACAGCATCGGTGTCTACGGCGGCATCTGGCACCGTGCCTGGCGTGGTATCAATGACTTCCACTGCTACGGTCGCGTGAACTACGACCCGGTGCTGCGTTGGCCGACCGATCCTGCCGATCCGGTTCAGCCTGGCCTGGCCGAACGCTGGGAGTTTAATGAAGGTGGCACGGAACTGACCCTGTACTTCCGCACGGGTTTGAAGTGGTCGGACGGTACCCTCTGGACGGTTGATGACATCATCTTCTGGTGGGAAGCCATCGAAACCGACACCAACATCACCGCCGCTGTACACAGCGAATGGCAGACGTTGGAAGAACTGATCAAGGTTGACGACTCGACTATTACGCTCAAGTTCTCTGCTCCGAACGGTCTGGCGGAAACCGTCGGCCTGGCCTTCCACGGCAACCAGTGGCCGCTGGGCTTCGAGCGTTTCGGCTTCTATGCCCCCAAGCACTATCTCGAACAGTTCCACCCCGCCTACACCGAGGGTGTGAGCTACGAAGACTTTGAAGCAGCAGCGTTCGACTACAATGTGGATCGCCCGGTGATGACCGCCTGGAAGATCACGCAATACGAAGAAGGCACGAGCCTGATGGTCGCCGAGCGCAACCCGTACTACTATGCGGTTGACACCGAAGGCAACCAGCTTCCCTACATCGACTACCAGTATTATCACTTCGTCGAAGGCACCGAGGGTGTGAACCTGATGGGTGTATCCGGCGACCTGACTATGCAGGCACGCGCGATTGACCTGGCGCAGTACCCGGTCTATATCGACAATGCAGACGATGGCGATTACCACATGCTGATGTGGCCGCAGGCCCAGGCTTCCGGCGCGACGCTGTGGTTCAACATGAGCTACCCCGAAGACAACTACCGCGAACTGTTCCAGAATCACGACTTCCGCGTGGCGATGTCGCACGCTATCGACCGTGACGTGATCAACGAAGTCGCCTTCCTGGGCACGGGCGTACCGCGCACCCAGACCGTAGTGCCCGCCTCCCCGTACTACCAGGAAGATATCGAGAATGTGAATGGCGAGTACGATCCTGAACTGTCGATGCAACTGCTGGACGGCATCGGCCTGGTGAAGGGCAGCGATGGATTCTACACCTTCGCGGATGGCTCGGAAATCCTGCTCATCATCGAAACGTCAATCACCGCTACCGGTATGCAGGACACGCTCGAACTGATCTCCGGCTGGTGGAACGCTATCGGCGTCAAGACCCAGGTCGAAACCATGACCCGCGACGTGTACTGGCCGCGCACTGGGGCCAACGAAGTCATGGTCGCCACCTGGACCACCGACCGCGGCCTGGTGCCGATGGTGGACCCGATCTACCAGTTCCCGTTTGACGAACGCTCCTGGATGGCCCCGGCCTACGGCATGTGGTACAAGTCCGGCGGCGAACAGGGCATAGAACCCCCCGATTTCCTGAAAGCCGCGATGGACCTGTACGATCAGTATATGGTCACGACCGACCCCGACGAACAGGTTGAAATCGGCAAGCAGATCGTGCGCATGTCCACCGAAGGCTTGTGGACACTGGGCACGGTTGGCCTGGTCCCGAACCCGGTCGTGGTCAAGAACAACTTCATGAATGTTGCTGAAACCCACACCGCAGACTGGATCATCATGACACCCGGTACGCTGGAACCGGCAACCTTCTACTTTGCGGATGGCGGCGAGTAATCCGCCTGGAGTTTAATACCCGCCGGGTGCTGCATATTGCAGCACCCGGTCACTCCCATCAATGTCCGTACACTCCAGGAGTTTGAGTTATGCTTGCATATATCATCCGGCGACTGCTCGCCATGATCCCCATGCTGCTTGCTATCTCGTTTATATCCTTCGTGCTCATTCAACTGCCACCGGGTGATTATCTGAATACCTTGCAGGCGGTACAGGGCGCGAGTGGTGGCGGGATGACGAGCGAACAGGCCGATTTGCTGCGCGAACGGTACGGGCTGGACGAACCGTTTATGGAGCAGTACTTTAAGTGGGTCAGAGGCTTCCCTAAAGGTGATTTTGGCTACTCATTCGAGTGGCGCAGCGATGTGTGGCCTCTGATCGATGATCGCATCGGCTATACGCTGATCCTCGGAACCTGTTCGTTATTTGTAATGTTTGTGCTGGCGATCCCCGTTGGTATCTATTCCGCCACGCACCAGTATTCAATCGGAGATACCATCCTCTCGGCGCTGGCCTTTTTGGGCTTGTCTGTGCCCGGTTTTCTGTTGGCGCTCGTCTGGATCTACGTGGGTGGGATCATCTTCAATCTGGACGTGCTCGGCAGCCAATCGCAAGAGTTTGTCAACCAGCCCTGGACCTGGGCCAAAGCCTGGGATTATTTCATACACCTGTGGCCCCCGGCGATCATCCTGGGCTTAGCCAGCACCGCGCAGATCATGCGTATTATGCGTAACGGGATGCTGGACTCGATGAATCAGCAGTATATCACCACCGCGCGCGCCAAAGGACTGAAGGAATCCAAGGTGATCAACAAGTACGCGGTTCGTTCGGCGATTAACCCCGTCGTGAGTGTGCTGGCGATGGAAGTGCCAAAGATGATCTCATCCTCGATCCTGATCGGGGTGGTAATGTCCGTGCCCACTACCGGCCCGCTGTTTCTGCACGCCCTGCTCAGCCAGGATATGTACGTGGCCGGCACGTTTTTGATGCTTATGTCCGTAATGTTGCTGATTGCCAACCTGATCGCTGATCTGGCCCTGGCATGGCTCGATCCGAGGATTGTTTACACATGATCGATGCAACGCGTGATCCCCAACCTTATGATGTAGAACAACAATCCGCTGCGCTGCGTGAACTTTACCGCGAGATGATCGAAGAGCATGACGCGCGTGAAATCGAAGCGGAGATCAGCCAACTGAGTGACACTGAGGCGAAATATGCCGTATCACAGTGGGCCAATATCTGGCGGCGGTTTCGGCGCAACAGGGCGGCCATTATCGGTGGTGTCATTGTGCTGCTGTACTACCTGGTGGCCCTCTTTGCGAACTTTGTCGCCCCGTATGCGCTGGATGAACGGTTCGTCGAACACGCCTATTTGCCACCGCAGCGTGTACACCTGTTTGATGAGGGCAAACTAAAACCCTTTGTGTACAAAATTGAGTCGGGCCGCGACCCGGTCACGCTCAAAAAGATACACGAGATAACAGACGAAAAGGCGCATCTGCGTTTCTTTGCTAAAGGCGAGAGTTACAGTTTTTACGGCCTGTTCGAAACCGATATTCACCTGTTCCAGTCACGCGACGGCATCGTCAGCTTGCTGGGGACAGACCGGCAGGGGCGCGATATGTTCTCGCGTATTGTGCTGGGCAGCCGGATTTCACTGTTCATCGGGTTGTTTGGTGTCGTGCTCAGCCTGACCTTTGGTACGGTACTCGGCATTTCGTCCGGCTACTATGGCGGCATCATTGATGAGGTGGTCCAACGCCTGATCGAGATTGTGCGCGCCTTCCCATCGATCCCGTTGTGGATGGCGCTTTCTGCTGCGCTGCCGCCGGGGTGGTCCCAGACGAAGACCTACTTCGCCGTGACCCTGATTCTTTCACTGATTGGCTGGACCTGGTTGGCGCGGCAGTTGCGCGGGCTGGTGCTGTCCCTTCGTGAAAGTGATTACGTGATGGCCGCGCGGCTGGCCGGTGCCAGCGATGCTCGCCTGATCTTCCGGCATTTGATTCCGGCAACGCTCGGCCAGATTATTGTGGTGGCGACGCTGTCACTGCCCGCCATGATCCTGGCGGAAACGGCGCTGAGCTTCCTGGGGTTGGGACTGCGCCCGCCAATCACAAGCTGGGGCGTGCTGCTGCAAGAAGCGCAAAACCTGCAATCGCTGGCCCTGTATCCCTGGGTCTTCTCTCCCGCTATCGTGATCGTGATCGTGATCCTGGCCTTCAGCTTCCTGGGCGACGGGCTGCGCGACGCGGCTGATCCGTACACCATCTAGGGGTGCATGATGAATCCTGAAAACGTCTTAGAAGTCAATGATCTTCAGGTGCATTTTCGTACCCTGGATGGGACTGTGCGCGGGATCGATGGCGTGACCTTTGATCTGCGCGCGGGCGAAACGTTAGGGTTGGTGGGTGAATCTGGCTGCGGCAAGAGTGTTACCGCGCACAGTGTTATGCGCCTGCTGCCCAAACGTGTTTCCTCGATTGCCGGGGGTTCGATGATGTTCCGCCGCCAGAACGGGGAGATTCACGATCTGGCGAAATTGGACCCGGAAGGCACGCTGATCCGCGATATTCGCGGCGATGAGATCGCCATGATTTTCCAGGAACCGATGACCTCGCTCTCGCCGCTGCACACTATCGGCGAACAGATCATCGAAACGATCATGCTGCACCGCGTGGTCAGCAAGCAAGAAGCCGAAGAACACGCGATTGAAATGCTGGAAGCCGTGCGAATTGGCAATGCGCGCGAGTTTGTGCGTTCCTATCCGCACCAGTATTCCGGCGGGATGCGCCAGCGCGCGATGATCGCCATGGCGCTGAGCTGCAACCCCCAGGTGTTGATCGCTGACGAGCCGACTACCGCGCTGGATGTGACCATTCAGGCGCAGATACTCGACCTGATGCGCAAACTGCAACACGAGTTTGACTCCGCCATCATCATGATCACGCATAACCTGGGCGTGATCAACGAAATGGCGGACCGTATCGCCGTGATGTACCTGGGTAAGATCGTCGAGATCGCGGATCGCCGCACGATCTTCAAGCGCCCGGCACACCCCTATACGGTGGGGCTAATGCAGTCCGTGCCGGAAATGGGCAACACAGAAAAAACGCGCCTGCACCCGATCCCCGGCATTATCCCGGACCCGTTCAATATCCCGCAGGGATGCGCTTTTCACCCACGCTGCCCGGTCAAAAATAAGCCCGCCGCCTGCATCGATCCCGCCGGTGTGCCGCTGGTCGAAGTTGAACCGGGCCACACGGTGCGCTGCACATTATATACGGAATAGACCCATGGAAGATTACACAAGCACGCTCTTATCAGTCAAGAATCTGAAGAAATACTTTCCGATCCGGCGCGGGGTGGTAAAGCGCACGGTCGGGCATGTGCGCGCGGTGGATGGCGTCAGTTTCGATATCCGGCGCGGCGAAACGCTCGGTTTGGTGGGCGAAAGCGGCTGTGGCAAAACGACCCTGGGGCGCTGTGTAGTGCGCGCTTACGAGCCGACAGAAGGGCAATTGCTTTACTACGAAGATGTCGATCTGGCCGGCGATCTCAAGAAGCTGCACGTTCACGTGCGCCATACCGGGAAAGGCGACATCGTTGGGGCCAGCGAAGGCCACCGCATCGACTTCGCCCGGCTGAGTCACCGCGACCTGCGCGCTTACCGGCACGAAATCCAGATGATCTTCCAGGACCCGTTTTCATCGCTCAACCCGCGCATGACGGTGCTGGACATCGTAGGCGAGCCGTTAATGATCCACAACCGCGCAAAAGGTAAGGCGCTCAAGAATGAAGTGGGCGATCTGCTGCGGCGCGTGGGCCTGCGCCCGGAACACATGAACCGGTATCCTAACGCTTTTAGCGGTGGGCAGCGCCAACGTATCGGGATTGCCCGCGCGCTGGCTTTACGCCCGAAGTTGATCGTTTGTGACGAGCCGGTTTCCGCGCTGGATGTGTCGGTTCAGGCCCAGGTTGTGAATCTGCTGCAAGATTTGCAGACCGAGCTTGGCCTGACCTATCTATTCATCGCGCACGATCTCTCGGTGGTGCAGCATATCAGTAACCGCGTGGCGGTGATGTACCTGGGCCGTGTCGTCGAACTGGCCGACTCGATCACGCTGTACCATAATCCGCTGCACCCTTACACTGAGGCGCTGCTCTCGGCTGTGCCGTCAACGAACCCGGATATCAGCCGCGAGCAGATCATCCTGACCGGTGATGTGCCCAACCCGGCGAACCCGCCGGCAGGATGCCATTTCCACCCGCGCTGTCGTTACACCGAGGATAAGTGCAAGCACGAAACACCGGAATGGCGCGAGTTCAATGGGCATGGGGTCGCGTGTCATTTTGCAGAAGAACTGTCACTTACAGGAGCAAATTAACTTGAATCGCCCGACCAAAGAACAGCTAAAGTCCTGGCTGGCAGAACCCCAACCGGTCGAAGACCTGCGCCAGGTTATCCGCCAATCGCCGACGACGCCGCTGCTGTTGGATACCATCCGGCGCGAGATCAATACGCTTGACGATATCCCGCGGCTTACCTATACGCTCTACCGCGAGTTTGAGCACATTGGTGTGCGCGGCAACTACGAGAATCCGTACTTCCTCAAGCGGGCCAAACTGACGCGCGCCCTGCTCGAATACATCATGGGTGACGCGGCCATGCTGGACCGCATTCATGACCTGGCGTGGAGCATCTGTGAGGAAACACGCTGGGTACTGCCTGCGCACGAGGAACAGGGGCCGGGCTACTGGGACCTCGACCCGCCGCGTGCGCGCACCGCCCCACTCGGCGCGCATACGTCACTCACGCGCGAACCGGATTCGATTGACCTGTTCGCTGCCGAAACCGGCGCCGCCCTGGCGGAAACCGTCTATTTGATCGGTGATGAACTCGCGCCGGAAGTGCGCCAGCGCATCCGGCAGGAAGTCGCGCGTCATATCTTCAAGCCGTACCTGGCTTATGCGCGCGATCACTGGTGGTTCAAGGGGGCGCTGAACTGGAACGGTGTATGCAACGGCTCGATTGCGCTGGCTTTCCTGCGGTTGGAACAGGACCTCGAAACGCTGGCGCAGGCGTTGCTACTGGTGCTTGAAGGTTTTGAAGCCTACATCGCCACTGGCTTTGAGGCCGACGGCGGCTCAATCGAGGGGGTCGGCTACTGGAACTACGGCTTGATGTACTATATCACGGTGGCTGAACTGCTGCGCGAGATCACCGGCGGCGAACTGGATTTGCTGGCGCAGCCGCGCCTGCGCGATATCGCGCAATACCCGGTCGGGATGGCGCTGGTCGCGCCGGACCGGTTCATCAACTACGGGGATGCCATCGAAGGCCAGCCCCTGGCGATGGGCGTGGTTAACCGGCTCGCAGAGCGGACCGGCGTGCATGATCTGCGCGCACTGTTCGCCCCACTGGATCATGACCGGCGGCTGGGTTACAATCCGATCTCGAAGCTGCCGGTCACACTGCGTCACGCGGCGTGGTGGGACGCAACACAGCCCTTACCCACTTTGCAGCAGCAGGACTCCTACTGGCCCGAAAGCGGCGTGATCAAGTTCGTGGGGCAGACAACGGACGGGCGGCAGGTAATTCTTTCCACCAAGTCCGGGCACAATGACGGGCATCACAGCCATACCGATATTGCGACGTTCATTCTGAACGTGGGTGGCGAGAGTCTGATTCCGGACGCCGGGCGCGGCCTGTACAGCAAGCAGTATTTCCGCCAGCAGCGGTATGAGAACATCTTCAACAATTCGTATTCGCACAACGTGCCGCGTTTTGACGGCGCGCTGCAAGCTGCCGGGCCGGAGTTCGGCGGATCGCAGCAGTTCTACGGGGCGATTGTCGAACATGGCGAGCGCGACGGGCACAAATTCGCCGTGATCGACTTCCACACCGCCTACGATCTGCTGGCGCTGATGCACGCCCGCCGCACGTTGGACCTGGACACCGCAACCGGCGTCGTCGATCTCCGTGACGAGTTCGAATTTACGGATGCACTGGAAGTCGAAGAAGCGTTCGTAAGCTGGCACACGGTTTCAGCCGAGGGCAACATGGCGCGCATCGAGGGTGCGCAAAACGCCGTGCTGCTGGAAGTACTCGAACCTGCCGGAGTGCAGTTCGCCGTTGAATCCCTGGAAGACGCCTGCCGCGAGAATAAGGTGATGGCTCCGAAGGATGAGAAAACCACCTCTCAGGGGCACGGGACCGGCGTGCTCACGCGGCTGACCGCAACGCTGCCACGCGGCGCGACAGCGTTTAAAATGCGCATTACGCCGCAGTAGCCTATCGGTAACTATCCGAAAGGACAGAACACGTGATGATCGGCCAGAAGTGGCAATCCGAAATCCGCGAATTCAAAGACGAAAAGACCGGGCGCACGATCAAACAGTTGACCACGACCGGCAATAATGTGCATTTTTACTTCACCGAAAACTCGTTCGACAGAAACACCAACAGCATCTACTTTGTTTCGGACCGTGCCTCCGGTGAAGACAAGGCCCCACACGAAAGCCCGGATTACAGCCTTTACCGTATGAGCCTGGACACGGGCGAGATGGAGCGGCTTTCCGATGATATGATGGGCGGTGCAGGCTCCGCGACCAAAACGCCGGAAAGTGACCTGATCGCCTACCGTACAAAAGACAAGCGCATCCGGGTTTTAAACACGCAGACCGGGCAAGCGATTACGCTCTACGACGCTGTGCCGGGTTTTGAGCTTTCCAGCGTGCCCTCGATTGCCTCTAACCGGCGCTACGTGGCGTTTTGCCGCAATGAAAGCATTGAAGCGCACAGCCATTACAGCGGCGCGAACTACTCCGGCTTCAAAGAGCGCTTCTACGGCATCAAAGACGGGCGTATCACGGTCGCCTACCTGGACGGTTCCGGCTGGTTTGACCTGTTCAAGGACACGCACCAGTTAGGGCACTTCCAGTTTGCGCCGGATGATCCGACCTTCGGCACATTCTGCCACGAGGGACCCTGGAACCTGGTCACACAGCGCATGTGGTATATGGACTTCATCTCGCGCGAGGCGAAACCGTGCTTCCGGCAGGACGAAAACGATTCCATCGGTCATGAGTTCTGGACGCAGGACGGGTTGATCTTCTTCGATAATCGCGGCCCAGGGCACGATGGCACGATCACGTCGCACCGCACGCAGGCAGTCGTCACCGAGGTGCAGGTTAACGAGAACACAATGATTCCCTTTGTGGGCCTGATGGACAAGGCCGGCAATCTCGTGCGTCGCATCGATATGCCGTTCTACTGCAATCATTACCACGCCAACCCCGATAACACTGTGTTGGTTGGCGACGACGTGGACGACCTGGTTTTGATCGATATTTCCGGTGAGCAAGCGACGCTCGAAACGCTCGTCCACCACAAAACATCCTGGCACACGCAGAGCAGCCACTGCCACCCTACCTGGGACTGGGACGGCAGCCGCATTCTGTACGCTTCCGATCACGGTGGGCGCGTGCAGTTGTACCTGATGGAGCTTTAAACCATGACCGTTATCCGACGCAGCGAAGTGACACCGGAACCTATCGCCAAGGGGCGCGCGCGCTACCTGGCGCACACCGATGACCTGATGGTCGTCGTGATCGACTTCGAAGACGGCCCGGCAGCGGAACCCGATCCGCCGCACAGCCACCCCCACCAGCAGGTGACGTATGTGGCCGAGGGCGAATTGCTGTTCTTCATCGACGGTGAGCCGCACAAGCTGGGGCCGGGCGACCTGATCACCGTGCCGGGCGATGTGCCGCACACGATCCAATTGCTGTCTGCGCGTGTGCGGTTGGTCGATACCTTTACGCCGATTCGCGCGGAGTTTCTGGCTGCTGACTGAGCCGGGTTTGTGCGGCGTCTCCGGTAATGCCAGAGCCACAGAGCGAATGCGCACATGTGGTCCTGTTCTTGCCGGTCGTGTGCTATCTTTTGTGTGAAGGAGTCTGAGTGTGCCGTCATCACATGAACTTGTTTTAGCCGAAGATCGCTTCTTCGGACCCGATTCGCAGCAGAAGACGGTCGCGCAGGCGCTCTACGAACTGGCCGCCGATCTGCCGCTGATCTGCCCGCATGGTCATGTCGATCCACGCCTGTTCAGCGACCCGAACTACACCTTCGGATCGCCGGTTGACCTGCTGCTGATCCCCGATCATTACATCTTCCGTATGCTCTATTCGCAGGGCATCCCGCTGGAGCAGTTGGGCATCCCGCGCAAAGACGGCACACTGGTCGAGCAGAATCACCACAAAATCTGGCAAATCTTCGCCGAGCATTATCACCTGTTTCGGGGCACGCCGACCGGCATCTGGCTGGACCAGGAATTCTACGAGGTCTTCGGCGTGCGCCAGAAGTTGAACGGCGACACAGCGCAAGCGATCTACGACCAGATCGCGGAGGCGCTCACCGCGCCGGAGATGCAGCCGCGCCGCCTGTTTGAGCGCTTCAATATCGAGGTGCTGTGTACTACCGACGCCGCGACGGACACGCTCGAATATCACCGCGCGATCCGCGAATCCGGTTGGGATGCGACCATCCGGCCCACGTTCCGGCCCGATGCGGTCGTCAACCTGGACACCGAAGGCTGGCGGGAAAACATCACGCAGTTGATCGCGGTTTCCGGCATTGACGTGACGGACTACCCGACGTTCATCGTGGCGCTGGAACAGCGGCGCGCCGAACGCGCCCTCCAGCGTCGCGGCG
>CAZMNL010000022.1:7405-16712 GCA_964567525.1 uncultured Anaerolineaceae bacterium | reverse complement strand
GCGTTGGTGTGGACATTGAACTTGTCAGGGATCGGGATGCCGTAGCGATCCGACAGGATCGCGCCCGCCATCGCGTAACCCCACAGCAGTTGGTGGCACAGACCCAGCACCTTGACGCTGGTATAGCGGTGTACGCCCAGCGTGAGGCGGATCAACGGGTTCACGAGGTTGAGGTACCACGCATCAGGGCAGAGAGATTCCATATCCCGCGCGATATCGAGAATCAGCGGCAGATTGCGGAAGGTATGCGAGATCGAGCCGGGGCCGCCGTTTTCGGCGTAGGGCTGATGCACGCCGTGCCGCAGCGGAATCTGCCAGTCCATTTCCCAGACGGTTTCGCGCTGCCCGACCTGCACGGACACGATCACAAAGTCCGCGCCCGGCAGCAGGTCGCGCCGGTTGCTGGAACTGCAGATCGTCATGCCCGCATCCCAGGCGGTGTTCATTTTCTCGGCCAGGGCGGTCATGGTTTCGAGGCCCTGGGTATCGATATCGACCAGGCACAGTTCGGCCCCATGCAGGCGCGGCGCTTTGATGAGGGTCGCCATCGCGCCCAGGCCAAAGATCGCACTGCCTGCGCCGATGACGACGATTTTAGGCGGTTTTGTTGGCTGCTGTGACATTGTCAGAGTCTCTATTCGTAATCCGTCTGGTTCCAGAAGCTCTGGAACTTGCCCAGGCCCATATCGGTATACGGATGCTGGAACGCTTCCTCGTACACCGAGAACCCGGCGGTCACGATATCCGCACCGGCCACCGCCGCATCAACGATCTGGCGTCCGTTGCGCACCGCCGCGACCAGGATTTCGGTCTGGAAGTTGAAGTTATCGCGGATGGCGACAATTTCCTGCACCATGCTCACGATTTCCTCGCCGTTATTTTCCTTCCAGCCGACGAACGGCGAGACGAAATGCGCGCCCATGCGCATCGCCTGGAGCGCCTGCATCGCGGAGAAGCACAGCGTCAGGTTGGCGCGCACGCCCTGTTCCTTGAGCAGCGCGACCGCCTTAAATCCGGCATCCGTCGCGGGCAGCTTGATCACGAAGTTGGGCGAGAGTTCCGCCAGTTTCAGCCCTTCTGTGACCATCTCGTTATGATCGTCAAAGTGCGGGTTGACTTCGACCGACACGGTTTTATCGGTCCCGGCGAACAGCGGCGCGATCTCCTTGATCGCGGTCAGGAACGGTTTACCCGATACCTGTACGTGGCGCGGGTTGGTCGTCACGCCGTCGATGTGCCACATTTCCAGCGCGTGTTCGATTTCCGAGACAATCGCGCTATCCAGAAAGAACTTCATAGCTTGCTTTGTATCCTCTGCGAACTCGCTATACAGGGTGCGATAGTTTAGAATGGGCCTGCGGACTCTATACCCGCAGGCTCCCGGTACGTTTGACGGTGATTACTCGCGGCCACCAGGCAGGTTGATGACCATCAGCCGCATTTCGGTCATTTCCTCGATCACGTAGCGCGGCCCCTCGCGCCCGATGCCGGACGCTTTCACGCCGCCGTAGGGCATCTGGTCCACGCGGAAGGTGGACACGTCGTTGATTTGCAACCCGCCGACACGGATTTCTTCCATCGCGCGCATCATGCGGTTGATGTTCTGCGTGAACAAGCCCGACTGCAAGCCGAGATCGGTGTCGTTCGCCATGTGGATCGCCTCGTCGAAGTCGTCATAGACCGCGATGGCGATCACCGGGCCGAAGACTTCCTCGTGCATCAGGCGCATACCGCTTTTCAGGCCATCGAGCACGGTCGGCGCGATCATCAGCCCGTCGCGCTTGCCGCCCACCAGCACCTTCGCGCCCTTGTCGATGGCGTCCTGGATCATCTCCCAGGCTTTGTCTGCGCCCTGCCGGTTGATCATCGGCCCGACCTCAACGCCGTCTTCGCGGGGGTCGCCGAAGCCCATGCCCTCGATGCGCGCGAGCAGCTTCTCGACCATCGACTCATACACCGGGCGGTGTACCAACACGCGCTGCACCGAAATGCAGTTCTGGCCGGCGTTGGTCATACCGCCGTTGGCGATGCGGCCCGCTGCGTAGTCCAGGTCGGCGTCTTCGTGGACAATTGCCGCCGCGTTACCGCCCAGCTCCAGCCCGACGCCCTTCTGCCCGCACACGCTGCGCAAATACCAGCCGACCTCCGAACTGCCGGTGAACGACAGGTAGGCGATGCGGTCATCACGCACCATGCGCTCGGCGAGTTCGTCGGTACACGTGATCATGCTCAGCGCCTCAGCGGGATAACCCGCCGCCAGCACCGCCTCGGCCAGCACGCGGCTTGACAGCGGCGTGTCCAGCGCGGGCTTAAGAATGAACGAGTTCCCCGCCGCAATCGCGGGACCGATCTTGTGGCAGGCCAGGTTGAGCGGATAGTTAAACGGCGTGATGCCCAGCACTGGCCCCAGTGGCAGGTGCTTGACAATCGCGTGCCGCCCCTCGCCCGCCGGAGTCCAGTCCATCGGCACGATCTCGCCGCCCAGGCGCTTGGCTTCCTCGGCGGAGACGCGGATCGTTTCTATGGCGCGGGCGGTTTCGCCCCGGCAGACGTTCAGAGTCTTGCCGCCTTCGAGGTTCATCGCTTCGACAAAATCGCCGGTGCGTTTTTCCATTTCCGCCAGCAGGCTGTACAGAATCTCGGAGCGCTCATGCGCGGCCAGCTTGCGCGTGATCTCAAACCCGCGCACCGCTGCCTGGACCGCGTCCTCGATATCCTGCTCGGACGCCATGTAAACCTGCCCGGCTACCTCGCCGGTGTAGGGGAAGAATACGTCTAAGGTTTCGCCGGTCGTGCGCCATTCGCCGCCGACCAGGATTTTCTGTGGCTCAGTCATAAAAACTCCTTAAAATAGCTATTAGCGATAAGCTTTAAGCTGTTAGCTAAGAGCGTGTCACAAACGCAGGACGGGAAGATCCGCCATGCGCGCGAAGGCCAACAGCGCCTCGACGTGATCGCCGTAGGTCAGCGCGAGGTGGTGTTCCAGACCCTCGCCCAGGATCGTGTCCAGCACGGCCTGCGCGCTGCTGTCGAACTTCACCACGCCGGACGTGCCCGTAAAGCTCATCGGCGCGCGGATCACCTCGCCGCTACCGATCACCAGCCGGTATTCGCCGCTCGCCTCGCTCAATCGCGCGAGCGTCACGCGCCCCGGCTTGAGCGTGAACTCCATCAGCAGTGGTTTCTGGCGGTTGGAGTGCAGCGCGGCGCGCACCTCGCCCGCCGGGTCCGCCATCGAGAGCGGCGCTTTGCCGCAGTGCCAGAAGACTGCCGTATTCTGGTCCATATCAAACGAGACAATATCGCTGCCGAACGCTTGCGCGCCGCTGATCCATTGCAGGATCAACTGCGTCACCGTGCCGTTCACGTCGGTTTCGCAGGCGGCGGGCGTCATCTCGTCGTTGAGCAGTGACAGCGCCCCACACGCCGCGCAGCCGAGTTCGGTGAAGAACTGCGGCCAACAGCGCACCGCGAAGCCCGCTAAATCCTGCTCGCGCGCGAGATTGTGCAGCGTGACATACGCGCCCAGCGTGCCGCGCACCGCGTCCGCGTCCATCTCCTCCAGGTTGCTCAACCGCTGGCCGAGATTGGCGCGCAGGTCATCCACGCGCGCCGCGTTCGCTGTCCGCGCCCCTTCGAAGACAGGTTCAAGCTCAAACTGCACCATTTCCACGCCCAACCGCGCGCTGAGCGCGTCCGGGTGCGGGATGCAGGTTTCGAAGCCGTCGGGATGCTCGCCCACGCGCCCGATGCGCGCCTGGCGCAGTAAGCGCCGCGCGCGGCCCGCGCGGGCCAATGCGCGCACCTTGTCCAACGCGGCGGCATCGTCCGGCGCGGCGTACAGCGTTTCGTAGAAACGTCTCTGCCGCGTTAGCGCGTGCCCGGCGAGATTGATCCCGCACAGCGAGTTCAGCCGCAGTCGCGCGCCGTTGGGCGCTTCGGGGATGGCCCACAGCAGCAGCGGCGCGTCGATGTGCTGCGCGAGGTGCATCACCATCGTGCTATCGGCGAACGTGGATTGAAACACCAGCAGCAGGTCAATGGGCTTGTCCGCCAGCAGTTTTACGGCGGCTTCGGCCTCGTTCTGTGACGTGACCAGCGCATCCGGTCCGGCCAGCGTAAATTGTGCATTCGTGAGACTCTCACGGACTTGCGCGGTGACCTGTTCAGCCAGCGGGATATCAAACGTGGTGCGCGCAATCGGGACAAAGCCCAACGTCGGATAAGCATTCAGCATCAGTATTCACCCTCAGATTGATCGTAGAAAAACGCATTCAGTGCCAGCGCCGCTGCGCCTACGACGCCCGCATCATGCCCAAAGGTAGGTGTTTGCAGGGTCACATGTTCGCCCAGGTTGGCGAACGCCGTCTCTAGCAGCGTGTGTTGAACCGCCGGGAACAATACGTCTTCACCCTGCGCGAAAATGCCGCCCAGAATGATCAACTCCGGGCTGAGCGTGTTCACCAGATTCGCCAGCCCAATGCCCATGTAACGCGCACGTTCGTTGAGCATGGTGCTTACGGACTGATCGCCTGCACGCGCTGCTGCAAAGACGTGTTCAATTGTCACGGTTTCATTCCGGGCGATCTGCTGTGCCAACAGGCCGCCGGGTTCCTGGGCGGCAATACGCTCGGCAAGATGCAGGATGGCGGATTGCGATACCAGCGTTTCAAAGCAGCCGGTATTCCCACAGCGGCAGGCTGCGCCGCCGTCCGCCACAAGCACCATGTGCCCGATCTCACCGGCCCCGGCCCCGCCGCGATATAATTCGCCATTGACCACGAACCCGGCCCCGACGCCTACGCGCACATAGACGTAGGCCATCACGCTCACATCCTGCCCCGCGCCGAACAACGATTCGGAGAGCGCCATCGCACGCACGTTATTATCCACAAACACGGGCATGTGGAGGCGTTCGCTTAACCAGTCGCGCAGCGGGATATTGTGCCAATCCAGATTGGGAGCCAGGACATTGATCCCGGTTGCCGGGTCCACCAAACCGGACGCACCAACCCCGATTCCCAGGATAGCGGCGGTGTCCAGTCCGCTGCTAGCGATCACATGTTCCACCATCGCCGCGATCATGTCCACTACATCCTGCGCGGGCTTTTCGAGCGGGTGCAGGTCTTCCGCAGAGAATACCGCCTGACCAAACAGGTCAGTGAGCGCCACGCGGATACGCCCGACGCCAATATGCACGCCGACCGCGTAACGCGCTTCGGGAACCAGGCGCAGCGCCGTGCGAGGTCGCCCCACGCTGCGCACGTGCTGAAGCTGCTCGGAGCCTTCTTCAGTCACGATCCTTTGATCGAGCAGTTCAGCTATCAGGTTGGTCACAGTGGTGGTTGAGAGACCGGTGAGCTGCGCAATGCGCACGCGTGAGACATACCGCAGGCGCAGCAAAATGTGCAAGATCGCACGCATGTTGTGCGACTTGATGGTACTGGAACTGGTGCCGGTGAGGGTTCGTCGGGAAGTCATTGTCATGAACACGCGGAATAAATTAAGCAACCTGAAAAATTAATCCATTCCGTTTAACTATACTCCATCTACCGGGAATGTCAAGATATATCGGGTGGTTTCCGCGTGCGATACCTATCGTATGTATCTCATCAGAAAGTAATTTGACCGTTGGCATCCCATGACGACCTATTATAATTAGGGCTTGTTGATATTTGTCCTCAAAACAGCTTCGCTCATAAGCAAAAATGTCAACACGGTCTGGCAACTGCGCTGTACCGGGTATGTGCAATGACGAACGTAACCAAGATTACGCGTTGGGGTTTGATCTTGCAGGAATGGTATGTTGAATTTGTCTATAACTGCAACGCTTACCCACTCTACAGCGTATATGTTGATATAAAGCTTTCGCAGTCTGACAAGATTAATATATTTTAATGATTGGCAAAACTCTTTTAGTGTAAACCTGCCATAGTTTAACCAAAGCCTGCTATCATTCTATTCAGTGTCATCATTGTCGTAACCGGCTCCTCATTGGTTTATCTTCATCCACTCTGAGCCGGTGCTGACTAAGGCAAATGAGGTCATTATGAGCACCAACCGGCTGTTCCAAGCGCTTACTAACCTGGACCCGTCGGAAATTGATCAAGTCTTTGGGCACGAGGCGGATCTACTGCCCAGCCCAGATGAAGTTGAACTCTCTCCGGTGAAGCGGGTTGCCATTCTAGCAGAGTCGTTTTTTCCAAAGGTAGACGGAGTCGCTAAATCCGCTTACCTGACACTGCGTTATCTGCAAAAAACCGGGCGCGAGGTGATGGTATTTGCCCCGGACATTGCTCCTTCTCGTGTGGGGAACAGCCGGGTTGTGCCGCTGCCTTCGCTGGGGCTGCCTTTCGCACCAGAAACACGCATCGCGCTGCCGACGTTGTCGATTGCGCGCTATATGGATGAATTCCAGCCAGACCTGATTCACTTGTTCAGCCCGGCGGTGATGTCGGTTAGCGGTATGTGGCAGGGGCGGCGACGCCTGATCCCGGTTGTTGCCAACTACCAGACCGATTTGCCCGGTTACACCCACCACTACGGGTTTGATTTTCTCGATGCGCCTTTGCAAAACTGGCTGCGCTACATTCACAATGGCTGCCACCTGACGCTGGTGCCATCCAACTACACCATGAACCAACTTCAGAAGCACGACTTCAAGCGCCTGCGTATCTGGGGTAGGGGGGTTGATCTGGATCGTTTCAACCCGCGCCACCGTTCGCTGGAATTCCGCGAGCGCCTGCTGCAAGGCCGTGATCCCGACTCCTTAATCGTGTTGTATGTTGGGCGCGTTGCCACTGAAAAGCGCATCGAACTGCTGCTGGAAGTTGCCAAACTGCCGGGTGTTGCGCTGACCATTATTGGTGATGGGGCTGTGCGTCCCGAACTGGAAAAGGTGTTCGCCGGCACGGACACGGTTTTCACCGGCTATATGTACGGTGACGACCTGGCGAAAGCCTATGCCAACGGTGATATCTTCGTCTTCCCTGGCCCGAACGAAACCTTCGGGCAGGTGGTGCAGGAAGCTCTGGCGTCCGGTTTGCCCGCTGTGATTATCGACAAGGGTGGTATCACCGATCTAGTGATACCGGGCGTCAACGGTTATCACTGCACGGACGATCCGTTCGACTTTGCCGACGCTGTTAAGCAGATCAGGGATAACCCGGACCTGCACGCGCGTATGTCGCGCAATGCGCGCAGCACCGCAGAGCGCCGTCCCTGGGCCGCGATCATGGCCCAGCTTGAGAGCTACTACGCGGAAGCTGTGGAGTTGAACAAGCGCACCCAGCAGATCACGCCTCCCCCGCGCCCGCCGCGCTGGAATTTCCAACTGCCGATGCAGTCGTAGCCGACAGCACGCGCGCGTATTTCAGAACACCCCGATACGGATTGATTGGGGTGTTTGTTGTTGGCGCGGTTAACCGCCCCGGTGTAGACTCGGACGGCACAATCGATGTCCGCAGAGAGGCAGTAGAAGAGGATTCAAACCGATGAGCGATAAGGGGCGTGACAAAGGACGTGACAAGGCGCTAGAGTCCGCGTTGGACGACATCACCAAGCGTTTTGGGGATGGCGCAATTGTGCGGTTGGGCGACGCGGTGCATCTGCACGTCGATGTAGTCCCGACCGGATCGCTGGCGGTTGACATTGCCCTGGGGGTGGGGGGGATTCCACGCGGGCGTGTGATCGAAATCTATGGGCCGGAAAGCTCCGGCAAGACGACGTTATGCCTGCACGCCGTCGCCGAGGCGCAAAAACTCGGCGGAATTTGCGCATTCATCGACATGGAGCACGCACTCGATCCCGCTTATGCGGCGCGGATCGGTGTTGACGTGAATAACCTGTACATTTCGCAGCCAGACATGGCGGAACAGGCGCTCGAAATTGCTGAGGCGCTGGTACGCAGCGGCACGCTCGACGTGATCGTGCTGGACAGCGTGGCCGCGCTGGTCCCGCGTGCCGAGCTTGAGGGCGAGATGGGCGACACGCATGTCGGGTTACAGGCGCGGTTGATGTCGCAAGCCCTGCGCAAGCTCTCCGGCGCGATCAAGCAGTCGAATACCTGCATGGTCTTCACCAACCAACTGCGCGAAAAGATCGGCGTGATGTTCGGCAACCCGGAAACGACGAGCGGCGGGCGGGCGCTGAAGTTCTACGCCAGCGTGCGCCTGGACATTCGCCGCATCCAGTCGATCAAGGCCGGGGGCGATGTCGTGGGGAACCGCACCCGCGTGCGCGTGACCAAGAACAAAGTTGCGCCGCCCTTCCGCGAGGCCGAGTTCGATATCATGTACAACGAGGGTATCAGCAAAGTGGGCGATATCCTCGACCTGGGCGCTGACCTCGGCGTGATCGAAAAGCGCGGCGCGTTCTTCCGCTACCAGGGCGATCTGATCGGGCAAGGACGCGAGAACGCTAAAGACTTCCTGCGCGAGAACATCGTGATGGCGAAAGAGATCGAGAACATCATCCGCGAGGAGTACGGCCTGCCTGCAATTCACGAAACCGGCACACCTGCGGAAGAATAGGCGCTATTCTTGTTTGCGACTCGACAGCCAGCCATGCAGCCGCGTGAGCTGGCTTTTTACGTTTCCTGTACCGCCCGCCGCCGCCCGCCGCGCAACAGCCGCGTCAAAGTCGAAGACGTGCAGCACATCTTCTGCGAACACGTCTGAAATCGCCTGATAGTCCGCCAGTGTCAGTTCGGAGAGCCGGACGCCGCGCGTTTCTGCCCGGCGCACCACCTGCCCGGCCAGCGCGTGCGCCTGCCGGAACGGAATCCCCCTGCTGACGAGATAATCCGCCAGATCGGTTGCCAGCATGGCATCATCTAATGCGGCGCGCATCCGGTCGGGATTGACGGTCAACGTGCGTACCAGTCCTGTCACGGCGGGCAGCAGCGTGATCAACGTGTCGTAGGCGTCGAATAGCGGCTCTTTGTCTTCCTGCAAGTCCTTGTTGTACCCGCTGGGCAGTCCCTTGAGCGTGGCGAGCATCCCGGCCAGATGCCCCACCAACCGCCCGGACTTGCCGCGCGCCAGTTCCAGCGGGTCAGGATTGCGCTTCTGGGGCATCAGGCTGCTGCCCGTGCTGTAACGCTCGTCCAACTGTATGAATCCAAACGCGGGATTGGCGAAGATGATCAGGTCTTCGGCAACGCGGCTCAGGTGTGTACCGGTCAGCGCGGCGGCGAACAGGAACTCTGCTACGTGATCGCGGTCGGCAACGGCGTCAAGACTGTTGGCGCTGGCGCGCGTGAAGCCGAGCGCGTGCGTCGGCGTACCAACTGATCCGGCGCCGCCCA